>DASZWE010000623.1:0-4740 GCA_035546735.1 Puia sp. | reverse complement strand
GAATTGAAAGACTACCAATCCCCTCCGAAACCAGGCCGCCCCGCCGCTAAATTTTAAAGAACCTTTCAGCACCCTTATCGGCTGGAAGGAAGAAAGGAACAGCGCCGGGTAAGAACCCGCAATGGCGCCCGTCACCAGCGTCAGCGCCGCCATCCACAGCCAGAAGGAAGAAGAGCCATAAGGGAAGGCGATATGCTTCCCCGTCATCTGATTAAAGAAAGGCAATACCAGCACCAGCAACCCCATCGCCAACACCATCGAAAAGGCAGCCAGCAGGACCGCCTCGCTGATAAACTGCCGGATCAGGGCCGGCCGGACAGCCCCTACCACCTTCCGTATCCCTATCTCCCTGGCCCGCTTCACCGACCGCGCCGTCGTCAGATTCATAAAATTGATACAGGCTATCAACAGGATAAAGACCGCCACAATGCTGAACAAACGCACATACTCGATACGCCCCCCCGCTACCTCCCCATTCTTGAAAGTGGAATGCAAATAGGTATCCTTTACCCGCTGCATGCCCAGCTCGATCCGGAAACTCTTGCTTTGCTCTTTATTATAGTTATCCAGGAAATGCGCTATTTTCTTCCGCACCAGGTCCGGATTCGCATCCTTCCGCAGCAACAGCAACGTGTTCGGTCCATTGTTCCCCCACTCCTTTGCCCAGCCATTCTCCTCCAGGAAATTATCCCAGCTCTTCACATAATCGAACTTATCCGAGGATATCTCCGGCACATCGTACACCGCCGTCACCGTAAAGATCCTGCTGTTCTGATACCGGATCGGCTTGCCGATCGCCTCCCGGGGCGAACCAAAAAAGTCCACCGCCATCTTCCGGGAGATGGCAATATCGGCCGGTCCGGGCAGGGCGGTCGCCGCATGGCCCTCCAATAAAGGATAATCCAACATTTGAAAAAAGGCGGGCCCCGCCGAGCATCCCTTCTCCTTCAGGATCTTTTCCCCCACCTGGAAAGTGTTGTCCCCCTCCCAGGTGTACCCCGCCGCCAGCTCCACTTCCGGCAGCACCTTCTTCATCTCCGCCGGCAGCAGGCCGGGGGTATAATACCCCGCCTCGATCTTCCCGTCATAATACTGCCGCTCATATACCTTGTACAGCCTGTCTCCTTTGGTATGCCAGGCATCCACACTCCGCTCGTCCCGGATCCAGAGCAGGATCAGCAGACTGCAGGTCATTCCCATCGCCAGCCCGAAAATGTTCAGAAAACTGTACCCCTTGTGCTTCCAGAGGTTACGAATAGCGACCTTGAAGAAATTCTTTAGCATATGACGGTTTTACTCATTTGAACAAATGTCTGGCCTGGATGGCTGATGCCCTGCCCCGGCCAACACGCCGCCGGCCCGTTTTTGTAAAGGCGCCCGCCGCCGGCATATGTTGCATATCGACCTAAAAAAAGTCGCCTCCCAACTAAACCAAACCCCACCTTCCGGGTCTAACCCCCCATAAAACTCATACTATGAGACGAATCCATACCATATTGGTTACAGCCTCCTTAGTCCTTTCCCTGGCCAGCTGCAGCAGCTCCAAAGTATCCAGGTCCAGCCTGGTACCCTTTACCAAAGACCTGAGACAGAAGCTGGAAAAAGAGAACATCGACCTTAAGCAGGTACAATTCTATGTCGACCAGAAGATTGTCCTCGAACGTAACCTGGGCGATCAGAAGGTAGAGGTCACCTCCGGCGTTGTAAAGCTCGAGAACGGGAAATATATCAACGAGGTCATCATCCCCGCCCTGACCCCGGGCATCTGCGAAGGAGTGGAAGGAGATAAATTGATGATAAGCTTCGAAAAAGGCAACAACAACCTCCCCTTTGGCCCTGGCAGCGGGTATACATTTAATGAATATTCGTTATATGGGGTAGAATGGAAGAACGGCACCACCGCCGTGATGTATGACTCCAATAAATTCAGGGCCCACTGCGGCAGCTGTCAGGACATAGCCTCCGTCACCCTGCTGATAAGAAAAAATGTAATGGATAAGCTCGAGCGTACATCACGCACCCTCAAAGGCCGGACAGTAGGGAAATAGCTACGCCGCAGTCAGGTGGTCTGCTTTGAATTTTTCCGATATTTGCCCCACCTGATCCCCAAGCATCCATGTCAAAAAAAAGAACGCCGAAATTACTGGCAGGCTATACACATCACAACAAGGTCAGGCTCGTCCACGGCGGCAGCGACTATTTCTCCACGCTCCTGCAACTGATCGATCAGGCCACCGCCATGATCCACCTGCAGACCTATATCTACGAGGGTGATGAGACAGGACAGATGGTCAGCGCCGCGCTCATACGGGCCGCTCAACGCAAGGTACAGGTATACATACTCCTGGATGGATACGCCTCCCAGGACCTCTCCAGGGACATCATAAAGGAATGGAAGGCGGCCGGCATACGATTCCGCTGGTTCTGGCCCCTCCTGAAAACCCGCAACTTTTACTTCGGTCGCCGTATGCACCATAAAGTAGTGGTCGTGGACGCCATTTATGGACTGACGGGCGGCGTCAATATCAGCGATAGATACAACGACATCGGCGGACAAAAAGCCTGGCTCGACAGAGCCCTGCTCGTGGAAGGCGAGGCGGCGCTCAAGCTCCATATCATTTGCAGGGACATGTGGACAAAGGCCTATTACAAAAAGGACGGAGGACGCAAAGAAAAATTTCCCTGGCTGCCCGGCCGCATCCCCACCGAAGAATGTATGGTAAGGGTGCGACGCAACGACTGGGTCCAGGGCAAAAGCCAGATCTCCAAAAGCTACCTGGAAATGTTCCGGAACGCCCACTCCCATATCACCATACTTTCCAGCTACTTTCTACCCGGCTCCATCTTTCGCCGGCAAATGGCCCTCGCCGCCCGCCGCGGTGTCAAAATAAAGATCATCGTAGGCAACATCTCCGACGTAAAGATCTCACGACTCGCCGAACAATATATGTACCGCTGGCTTTTTCGCAACAGGATCGAAGTGTATGAATACCTCGACACCATTCTCCACGGCAAGCTGGCCGTATACGATGGCCAATGGATGACCAATGGCTCCTATAATGTAAATAAGATCAGCGCCTACGCCAGTGTGGAATTGAATATGGACGTCCGGAACGCTGAATTTGTGGAGAAGGTGGAGAAGGAGCTGGACGGGATCATTACCAACCATTGCGTCCGCATCACGGAAAAGAACTTTCATCACACCGCATTCGTTCAGTTCACGCAATGGCTGGCCTTCCAGACCATACGGCTGATTTTCTTCCTTTTCACCTTTTATTTCCGGCAGGAGAAGGGAAGCTGATCACCGTCCTTCAATTTTTTGTAAAAAAATTTGGAGCGACCTTCGATTCCATCCTGCAAAACGCCCCCGCTGCAGGATGATCTCATTCTCACCCGGCTGCTGAAGGAAATAATGAAAGACAAACCGCGCCTTCCCATTCTCCCATCCCCTTATCTGCCCAAACCGCAGATCGTTGAACACCAGTGTATCGCCCCATTTTTCAATGGTATAATAGCGCTGGGAGAATCGTATCAGTTCCCGCACATCCGCCCTCGATCGCACTGCATTTAAAAGGGAGTCGTTACGGGGAAAATAGCTCCATTGCACAGACCGCTTGTGGCCTAACAAAGACAGATATCCCGTATGAAAGCCCGTCGGATCCTCCGCTACGATATACCACAGCCACGTGTTCATCGGCGTCGGAGTAGTGAAATACCGGTCATATGGTATCTGCTGCTGATGCAAGGCCTCCGTTGCCCACTTGTCGATCTTGTATTTATTCAGCAGACAATAATAGAAATAGCAGCAGCTCAAGATCAGCCCAAACCGTATCCAGAAGCCACGCCACCTGCTCCGGCTTTTCAGGACCAGCAGCGCTATGAACGAAATGCCAAGCCATATCGAGAAGAATGGATCTGCGACAAAGATCACATTGAAGGACACCCGGTAGTGACTAAAGGGCTCGAACCAGCCCGTGCCGTACGCGTTGAATGCATCGATAAAGATGTGAATGAACAGCTCCAGACCCGCGAAGAAGAACCACCACCCAAAAGACATCCCCGCTCCCCGCCACCGTCGCCGCCCTATCCATGCAAACAGGAGCGCCACCACCACCACGAACAAAAAAGAATGTGTAATGCCTCTGTGCGCCATCACATCATGCGCCGTATCCATCCAGGAGGACGCTACGAAGTCGATGTCCGGAAGACTTTGCGCCACCGCCCCCAGCAGCATCGCCATTTTTCCTATTTTTCGGCCCGCCACGGCATCGCCGATAATCGCGCCTAACGCTATATGCGTGATCGAATCCATGTAGTGTGCTTATGCAATCCGCAGACCAGGCGGCATTTATTCACCATCCAGCGTCTTTCTGCCCCTCACGGCGGCGCCCTCACGCTGCTGCAGGTCCAATACCACCATCACATTCTCCCCCTTCTTCAACCAGGAGGCGGGACAGTATAGCCGCTGCTGCGGCCCCACATACCAGTATCTTCCCAGGTTATGGCCATTTACCCATACCACCCCTTTCTTAAACCCGCTCATATCGAAGTAGGTATCCGCCGTCTCCTGTACATCGAAGCCCCCCTTAAAAAAGATACCCTCCTTCTCCAACGCCTTCCCGCCGCTCGTACCCGTCAGTCCTTCCACATACGCCTCATTCAGCGGCAGATTGAATATTTCCCAATTCATCAGCGTCATCCCGTTCAGGGTCACCCGGTCCGTAATTCCCTTCCGGTCGA
>DASZWE010000622.1:0-4604 GCA_035546735.1 Puia sp. | reverse complement strand
TCGTCTGAAATGCCCAGGGCCGCATGACGGTCTTCCACCAGTTCGTACTCGGATAACCCAATGGATCAGAGCCATTCTGGTACTTCTGCAGCTGCTCCGCCGTATAGGTCGGCTGCTGGCCTGTCAACGCATCATATTCATTCACCGATTGAGCATAATCATGAGAGTTCAGCATCCTGGGTACACGTGTAGGCTGTGTCATCGATGCATTGGCATTGAAAGAAAGCTGCGATTTGCCGATGATACCCCGCTTGGTGGTGATGAGTATCACCCCATTGGCAGCCCGCGCACCGTAAATGGCGCCCGTAGCGTCTTTCAGAACGGTAAAGGTCTCGATGTCATTGGGATCTATCCGGTTGAAACCTCCCTGCCGGTCCGGGATACCGTCGATGACGATCAATGGTGCCGTATTGCCCAGCGTGCCCAAACCACGGATAAAAAAGGCAGCATCATCAGCGCCCGGCTCGCCACTGCGCGTATTCACGATGATCCCGGGCATGGACCCGCCCAGCGCATTGGAGATATTGGCCACGGGCGACTTGGCGATCTCGCCCCCCGTAATGTCACTCACCGCACCGGTAAGATTGACCTTCTTCCGGACGCCATACCCGATGACAACGACCTCTCCAAGGTCCTTGCGGCTGCTCATCAAAGCCACCGACACCGAAGATCTGCCATGCAACGAAACCTGCCTGTCCTCGAAGCCGATCATGGAAAAAGTAAGCACCACGTTCCCCGCTGAGGGAACGCTCAGTGTAAAATTGCCGGTAGAGTCCGAAGTCGCTCCACGCTTCGACCCCCGAACTCCTACGCTTACCCCGCTCAGGGCAGTACCCGCCGAATCCGTTACCCGTCCCGTCACCTGCTTCAGGTCCTGGGCCGAAACAGCTCCGGGTACAATGACAAAACCTCCTGCAGCCATGGCGAGGAGGCACATCTTTAAGAGCATTCTTTTAAGCATTTCGTTAGTTTTTGGTTATTATATTACTAGTCTGGTCTAGTCTGATTTTTCATAAAAGTAGGATTCTTTTCCAATTCACCAAAAAAATTCCCTGCACACGGCCCGGTTCCCCGGGGACCCGGTGTTTGTCGATATGTAAAGGCAAAACCCCGGCAAAAGCCGGGGTTTGTATTTCTGAAACTATCCGATCTTTGGGCGCAAAGAAAGCACTACCTCACCTCGAGAACATCGGGGATACCCTATCGGTCCGATGTAGGCATAGCACTCTTTTCATCATATCCAGCTCTTCTCGATGTCCTCGAGCGTACGCTGCCGCGTCTCCGGTATCCTCTTCCACGTGAAAACAAGCAGAATAATAGCGTTGACCATAAATAAAAAAAAGGTGTTGCCCTTAAGCCTTTCCAGCATCAAAGGCGTCAGCTGGGTAATAAGCAGCACCCCCGCCCACAATACCACGGTCGCAAAAGACATAGCCACACCTCTGCTCCTGGTGGGGAATATCTCCGATATGATAACCCAGGGCACGGCGCCTAAGGAAGAAGCAAAGCAGGCTATATAGCCAAGGATACAGATCAACAGCCAGAACCCGCCAAAATGGTAATGATAACAAAGGCCCAACGCCAGCAGACAGACGATCATCCCCGATACTCCCCAAAGCAATAATGTTCTCCTTCCGGCTTTGTCGATCAGCCAGATGGCGAGAAAAGTAAACAGCGTGTTGACTACCCCGATGATCACCGTCTGTGTAAAGGCCGACTCCGTCCCAAAGCCCGCATTCTTAAATATCTCCGGCGCATAGTAGATGATGGCATTGATACCCGTGATCTGACTGAAAAGAGCAAGGAACACTCCTGCCAGCATGGCCATTCGAAGGCCCGGCCTGAACAACTCTTTAAGTGTACCCGTTTCATGACGCAGCGCATCGACTATCTCTCTATGGACCGCCGACGCCACTTCCTCGCCATTGACCTTCTTCAATATATCCATCGCTTCTTCCTTCCTGCCTTTTGCCGTCAGCCACCGGGGACTCTCCGGCACGAAGAAAAGCAGCACCAGGAAAAGCACCGCTGGCAGCATCCCCGACGCTAACATATAACGCCAGCCCCGATTGACATTCCAGGCTTCATCACCCATGGCCGCGATCCGTAGATTGACAAAATAGATCATATTGATGCCAAGCACGATAGCCAGCTGATATAGGCTGACGAGACGGCCCCTGCTCCTGGCCGGCGCAATCTCCGAGATATACAAAGGGGACAACATGGATGCTGCCCCGATACCAAGACCACCGATCAACCTTGCCAGTATGAATTGGGACAGATCTCCGGCCAAAGCCGCCGCGATCGAAGAAATAAAGAACAGGACAGCAGTAAAGATCAGCACTTTCTTGCGTCCCATCCGGTCACTGAGATACCCCGCAAACATCGCCCCTATGACACACCCCCAGATCGCGCTGCTGGCAGCCCATCCCACCATGACGGCAGACAGATGAAACCGGACTTGCAAATAGCCGACGACGCCTGCAATGACGGCCGTATCATAACCAAAAAGTAGTCCCCCGATGGCAGCTACGGTGGATACTCTTAAAACGAAAGATTTATTCATGGCAAACAATATATGGGGTTATTTCACCGTACAAACGCTTTAATAGTGGCGCATTGCTGCCCGACCGATTCACCGTACGGAGAAATGGTGTATTCTCCGACAGCGGCAGGTATTATAAATGTCTCCGCATAATGGACGACAAATGGACGGAAAGCTCCTGTGGGACTCTCCACCACCGCTTCCCTGCCTTCTACCAGGTTCAGCACATTGACCCCGCCACCAGTATGATGATGCACTTTCCCCGTGAACCAATGCCGGCGCGTCTCGATAAACTCCATCTCGTTCAATCCCGTCCTCTCCTCACATAGTCCTTCCTCCCGGCGCAATGTCTCCGGGAGATCCAAATTGTATTTCCTGATCCAGGACTCGGTCCTCTCCCATTGTATGTTCTTCTCTCCATGCTCAATATTGATGGGTCGGGGCTTTCCATCCAGACCCAGACGGTTCCAATCCCACAGCTTGAAGGTGAAAATATAAGGGGTGGCGCTGATCTCCAGCACCAGGCTGTCGGCGCCGCTGCAATGGACGGTCCCGGCCGGAATGGAGAAATGATCATGCTTCTTTATAGGCCACTTCGCAACATGCTTCTCAGCATCGAATTCGCCGCCGGTTTGCTGCGCTTCCTTCAATTCATCGATCATGGCCCGAGGATCGACACCGTCCCTCAATCCCAAATAGACAAAGGATCCTGGCTCGGCATCCAGGATATAATAGCTTTCATCCTGTGTATAATGCATCCCGAACTTCTCTTGTATATAGCCGGTCAGCGGATGCACCTGCAGACTTAGATTGCCGCCTCCCATGGTGTCCAAAAAGTCAAATCGTATCGGAAATTCATCTCCAAATCTTGCATATACCCTGCTCCCCAGCAAAGCCTCCGGCTGATGGAACACCAGGTTGATGGAAGGTATCTCAACCGTCGTCTCGCCGAACTTGAGCAGCAGACTGTTCTCCTCCGGCACGCAATCGAACCCCCAGGCATAATTGATCTCACTATCGTCAAGGTCGATCACCTTCTTCAACCATTGCCCACCCCAGGGTCCCGGATCAAAAAATGGGACCACCCGGAAAGGCCGGTTGACACATTCCTCCAGCGCTCGCAGAACAGCACGCCCCTCCACAAGCTTCGGCTGTAAAGGCACATGCGTGTCCAATACATAATCCCACCGATGCATCAGATGCTTCTTTAACCTGTCGGCCACCCGCCAATCCACAAAAAAAGCATGCTTATACTGTTCCGGGAAGGACTCCTCTTTATTGCTTATACCAAGATTGTCGACCGCATTCCTCCGCATCCGCAGCTGTATCTCCCAACGAGCCAGATCCGCATAGATCAATAGTGTATTTTCAGGAAGCCTCGGAAAGGTCTCCTCCCGTGATATGGCCGCAATGTAGCTCGCTCCGGCGCCAACCACCAGCACGACCCCCTCGCCTACCTTCCCCACCTGCTCCTGCAAGCCCCGAAGTTTCTCAACATCCAGGTAATCCACCATGTTCAGACGCGTAAGATACCCGAATACTCTATCGTCCGTCACATCAGGCGCTACCATTTCACGGATACAACATTCTTCCCTATACGCCATCTCCGCATGTATGGTCAGCACAGGCGACAACTCCTTTAAGGACGAAAGCGCCTCAGCGTCATCTACACCAGGATAAGATTCAATGACAATGACAGTTTTCTTTTTCCCAAAAGTCCGTTCTTTCAATGCCGCAACAATTTTTCCCCATCCGCTGATACAGATTCCATCAACTTCGACAAAAGGAAATTTGTCGTAATTCGAAGTTCTCAATTTGTTGGTTTATTTAATTTGTGTGCGAGGTATTCCATTCCCAGCAGCCCCGCATAATCCACTTGTATAGCTGCGGCCAATCGGGTTGTTCCCGCAGGCAGCCAGGCATATCGATCCACCATGCGTTGTATATAAGGTAAGATCTTTTGCTCCTGTCGCATGATCCCTCCGCCGATAATGATCACCTCCGGATCATAGGCATGTATCAGGTTGACGACAGCAGTACCCCATGCCCTCAGAGAACG
>DASZWE010000621.1:0-2678 GCA_035546735.1 Puia sp. | reverse complement strand
AGGGATTTCAGGAGCCACTTGACCAGCGGGATCTTCTGTGTTTCGTAAATGATAAAAGCCTGCTGTACAATTTTGGCAGGAGGTTTGGAGATGGAGATGTTGACCTCGGCGGGATCGTGCAGGATCTTTTTGGCCAGCTCGCGGATCTTGGGCGGCATCGTGGCGGAGAAGAGCAGATTTTGCCTTTTAGGGGGAAGGAAAGAAATGATCTTCATGATATCGTCGATAAAGCCCATGTCCAGCATCCGATCCGCCTCGTCCAATACCAGGTATTGCAGGCCTTTCAGCCTTACATAACCCATGTTGAGGTGAGCGATCATCCGTCCGGGCGTACAGATGACGATGTCGGCGCCCGTGGAAAGGGCTTGTTTTTCATTGGTGAAATTGGCTCCGTCCCCGCCGCCGTATACGGCGATGGAGCTGATGGGCGTAAAGTAAGACAGCCCTTCCAGGTTTTGAGCGATCTGTATGGCCAGCTCGCGGGTAGGAACGATGACCAGGGCGTTGACCTGGTCTTCGACACGGGAGGCAAGCAGCTTATTGATGATGGGTAGTAGGAATGCGGCCGTCTTGCCGGTGCCGGTTTGCGCTGAAGCGATGATATCCTTTCCGGCCAGGATCAGCGGGATTACCTGCTCTTGTACGGGAGTGGCGTTTTCATATCCAGATGCTTCGATGCCTTCCATCAGGCCTTCATCCAGTCCAAATTCTTTAAAAGTCAAAATAGTTGTGTTAATTGCAACAAATGTATAATAAAACCTTGGACTAGCGTGTTATGTACTTCCGAAAAACGGGTGTTCGGGGGAATGTGACCCGTTTTCGGACGAGCCATATCCTTGGCTTTTGATGGAGCTTTGGCAGGAACTTAGTAACTTCCTGTAGATTTTAGGGTCTTTGGCCCCGGGCCGGGGAGGTGAAATGTGCGGACAGCGAGCTTTCAGCCTGCTGTGGTGAAGAGAGGAAGATCTTTGTACGACGGCTTGCCATAGATGTAAGCGCCGCGGAAGGCGGCTCGAAAACGAGAAAATTATCATGACGGCAGAACATCAACGACTGGCAGTTAACGCTGCTAAAAAAATACCTTTAGAGCAATGGGGACCATATTTAAGCGAGCGGCAGTGGGGAACAGTGAGGGAGGATTATAGCCCGTATGGGGACGCATGGCACTACTTTCCTTATGATCAGTCACATTTTCGTACCTATTGCTGGGGTGAAGACGGATTGGCGGGCATTTCTGATTTTTTTCAGAATCTTTGTTTTGCCGTAGCCCTCTGGAATGGAAAGGATCCTGTCCTGAAGGAGCGGCTCTTTGGGCTGGGCAATAAGGAAGGCAACCACGGCGAGGATGTAAAGGAGCTGTACTATTACCTGGACAATTTGCCCACCCATTATTATATGGAATACCTGTACAAGTATCCGCAACAGGAATTCCCTTACAAGCAATTGCTGGAAGAGAACCGCAGACGGTCGAAAGAGGAACCGGAATACGAGATCCTGGACACAGGCGTCTTTGACAACAATGAATATTTCGATGTCCACGTTACCTATGCGAAGCAGAACGCCAAGGACGTCTTTATCCGGATCAATCTACAGAACCGGGCTGATGTGGCGGCAGAGATCACGGTCCTTCCCACGTTGTGGTTTTATAACAGGTGGAACAACACCGAACAGGAGAAAAAGCCGGTGATCACGGCGCGGGATAAAAATTCGGTGAAGGCCAGCCATAGCCGGCTGGGACCCTACTATCTTTATTTCCAGCCCCCGGGATACTGTTTGTTCACAGAAAACGAGACCAATACGGAAAAGCTTTCGGGCACGCCCAATAAGACGCCCTTTGTAAAGGATGCTTTTCACGATGCTGTGATCCATAAAAAGAATCTGCAGCTGCTGCAGGAAAAGAAGTCCGGGACGAAGTTTGCGCCCGTCTACCATTACAATATCGAGCCGGGCGGCACCCGCTCCATTTATCTGCGTCTGAGCAATAAGATCATAGACAGGCCTTTTTCCGGCGACACCGCGGGGATCTTCGCCAGCCGGAAAGAAGAGGCAGATGCTTTTTACGCGTCCATTCTACCTTCCAATATCAGCGAGGAGATGGCGAAAGTACAGAGACAGGCGCTGGCCGGACTCCTATGGAGCAAGCAATATTACCATTACGATGTGGAGCGCTGGCTAACGACCAGCGATGGGATCACTTCCGTCAATGCAGGAAAGCTCAATGGACGCAATCACGAGTGGAAGCACCTGAAGAACCAGGATATCATTGCCATGCCGGATAAATGGGAGTATCCCTGGTACGCCGCATGGGACCTGGCTTTTCAAAGTATAGCGATGGCATTGGTCGACCCCGTCTTCGCCAAGCATCAGCTGTTGCTTATCATGCGGGAGTGGTATATGAAGCCGGATGGGCAGATCCCCGCCTACGAATGGAATTTCAGCGATGTGAATCCGCCGGTGCAGGCCTGGGCCGCGCTGGAGGTTTACCGGATCGAGAAAGAGCGGACGGGGAAGGGTGACATCGGGTTCTTAAAACGCATCTTCCAAAAGCTATTGATCAACTTTACGTGGTGGATCAACCGGAAGGACGCCAACGGCAATAATATGTTCGAAGGCGGCTTCCTCGGCCTGGATAATATCGGCGTATTTGACCGAAGCCATCGACTGGGTGGAGATATGCA
>DASZWE010000620.1:0-9053 GCA_035546735.1 Puia sp. | reverse complement strand
GGATCACCGATTGGAAGTCAATTTGGCCCAATGGGAAATGAGTAGTTTACTATTGACAGTAAATAGTCAATTAGGAACTATTATTCAAAATTTGTTGGTAAATTTGACTATTGACAGTAAACAGTCAAGGGTCAATCCATGAATGCCAGGGAAAACATAATAGAGCTATTTAAATCGGACAAGGAGCTGAGTGTCAAAGAGATAACTGAGGGTTTGGGTGTCTCCAAACAGACCGTGCATATCATTCTCAATCAATTGATTGAAGAAAAGCAGGTTGAAAAATTGGGCCGCGCACCCAAGACCATCTACCGACGCATCGATTCCGGGCATCCTAAAGAAGTAGCTGGACCCTATCTTGATCTCCCAGCGGAAGACAGTGATTTTCTTCGTAAAAATTTCCTTGTCGTCACGGACACCGGCAACCTGGTCGAAGGGATCGATGCATTTGATTACTGGTGCAGACAACGAAAACTCCCGGTTTTGAAGACCCTTGCGGAATTTAAGACCACGAAGATCAAATACGAGGACTACTATGATGAAGATGGCACCATCAATGGAATCGAGAAATTAAAAAATACAAAAGGCTACGACAAGATATGGCTGGACGAACTATATTATCTTGATTTCTATGCCATTGAAAGATTCGGCAAGACAAGACTGGGAACCTTGCTCCATTATGCAAAACAAGGTCAAAATAAGTACCTTATGTCTATTATGCTGAAAGAGATTGCCCCCGCGATTAAAAACTTTATGAAACTACACGAAGCAGATGCTGTCGGATTTGTGCCACCCACCATCCGCCGTGAAGTGCAGCTCATGAAATACCTACAAAGCCAGCTTAAGATATCACTGCCTGTCATAGAAATTAAAAAACTCAGCGGCATCATACCTGTACCGCAGAAGTCACTCTCCAAACTCGATGAGCGTATACGAAATGCAGAGAATACTTTTGCCGTCACTGAGCAGCGCCACTTCAAACACCTTGTGCTGATAGACGATGCTGTAGGGTCCGGCTCTACATTGAATCAGATTAGCGGAAAGATAAAAGGTAAGAAGGTGGCGGACAAGATCACTGGCCTTGCCATCGTGGGCAGTTTTAAAGGATTCGATGTAATTACAGATATATAATGGGAACCTCTGCCTTTGCATAACCCATTGTCTATAGCGAGCAAGCTCGCTTCGCTGCCGTGCAAAAAAATACCCTCAGCAAAGCTGAGGGCCACCTGTTGGCCTACCTGGATTCGAACCAAGACAAACAGAACCAAAATCTGTCGTACTACCATTATACTATAGGCCAGTCCGTCCTTTTTGGGCTGATCTGACCCGGGTTGAACCGGGGGGAGCCAAGCATTTTCAAAAAGGAGTGCAAAAATAAGGCGTGATGGGCCATGTTCCAAAAGATTTTGCATCCTGTGCGGGCAACCGTTCAAAACCGCCCATCGGGCGTATCAAAACCGGACGCTTTTGGGAGGAAGGGAAAGCTCAAGCAGCTGAAAAACAGATCGTTGGGAAAATAGCATGATCTTAGCTGCCAATATTCCGCAGTCTGTAAAACAACCAAAAAACTCCCCCGATGATCAAGAACTATCTGAAGATCGCCTTCCGCAATCTCTGGCGTCACCGTGTGTTTTCCTTTATCAATATCCTGGGACTCACGGTCGGCATGACCGCCTTTTTCCTCATCTTCCTGTATATCAAGTTCGAATTGAGCTATGATGATTTCAATTCCAAGGCGGGCAATATCTACCGGGTGGTGTCCGATATTAAGACCCCCACAGAGACCATCAATGCCAGTGGACCGTCCTGGGCAGTGGGTCCGCATATCCAGGGAGAGTTCCCGGAGGTGACGGCATCCGTCCGGGTGGCGCAGAACAGCCTATTGGTCCGGCGAGGGGACGTAAAGTTCCAAGAAGACAATAGTTTGTTTGTCGATTCCGCCTTTTTCAGCATGTTCGACTACCCCCTGTTAAAAGGCAATCCCAAGACATGCCTAAACGATCCGCTCAGCATCGTGCTTACGGAAACGGCTGCTAAAAAATATTTTGGGAAGGAAGATCCTTTGGGCAAGACTGTGCTGCTGACTGCTGATGGGTTCAATGCCACTATCACGGGCGTCATGAAGGATATGCCCGAAAATTCCATCATCAAAGGGGACATGCTCGTATCCATGACCACGCTCACCAGGAAATTCAACCCGGGGCTGGATGACCAGTGGGGGAATTATGGCAACAGGACTTTTGTGATGCTGAAGCCAGGGGTCAATTACAAAGCCTTCGAGACACGACTGCCTGCGTTCCTGAATAAGCTCAATGGGGACGAAATGAAAAAATGGCAAATGTATCCGACCTTATACCTGGAGCCGCTGAGGGATGTATATCTCCGCAGCACCCGGGATGGCAGCAAGGCGGGTAATATAAAGAATGTCTATACTTTCAGCATCATCGGAATCTTTATCCTGCTGATCGCCTGTTTCAATTTCGTCAATCTTACCACCGCCCGGAGCGCAGAAAGAGCCAAAGAGGTAGGCGTGCGGAAGGTGGTAGGGGCGGCCAGGAGCCAGCTGGCCAGGCAATTCATCGGGGAAAGCGTTATACTTTGTGTGATAGCCTATATATTATCCGTTGTGCTTTCCGGCCTGCTATTCCATTTATTCAACCAGCTGTCGGGAAAAATTATTGGGCATACTATATTCGACCATCCACTGTACCTCTTGCTGTTATTCGGCATTGCCATTGCCATCGGCATCCTGGCAGGCGTCTATCCGGCCCTTGTCCTGTCATCCTTCCAGCCCATTACGGTGCTGAAGGGGCGCTTTACCTCCGGCACAAAAGGCTCCCTGCTGAGAAAAGGGCTTGTAGTGGCTCAGTTCACCATTTCCATTTCTCTTATCATCGGCACCATTATCGTGTATTCACAAATGCAATACATGCGTAGCCAGGACCTCGGGTTTACCAAGGATCAAAAAATGATCCTCGACACCCATGGCGATAATGCGAAGGAAGCGTTGAAGAATGCTATCACCGGGCTACCGGGTGTTGAATCCGTGTCCCTGTCGGGTAGCGTGCCTGGCGGAGGCAATCCAGGCGCCTATTCGCAGATCGAGAATGCAAAAGGTGATATGCAGATAGCCAACCTGGACCTGTATTTTGTAGACTTCAACTATATCCCCCAGTATAAGATGAAAGTGCTGGCGGGACGGGCTTTTTCCAAAGATTTTATGACCGACACCACCCAGTCGATGATCGTCAACGAGGCGGCTATGAAGATGTTCGGCTACAGCGACCCCCGCAAGATCATAGGGAAGAAATTCGATCAGTGGGGCAGGAAAGGGAACATCATCGGCGTACTAAAGGACTTTCATTTCCACAGCTTACAGGAAGTCATAAAACCTCTTAGCATACGGATAGAACCGGGCGGATGTAATCTTATATCGGTACAACTGGCAGGCGGGCCGCATATGCCTGCCACCATAGCGGCGATCGAGGCCAAGTGGAAGAGCTTTATCCCCAACCGGCCCTTTAGCTATTATTTCCTGGATGAATCCTTCGACAAGCAGTACCGCAGCGAAGACCGGTTTGGCCGGCTGTTCTTAAACTTTGCTGTTTTGGCCATATTTATATCCTGTCTGGGACTGCTGGGGCTTGCGTCATACAGCACCATGCAACGCACCAAGGAGATCGGGATCAGAAAAGTACTGGGTGCCAGCGTGGGAACGATCGTCAATCTGCTTTCTAAAGAGTTCCTTGCGCTGGTGCTGATATCATTCCTTATTGCGGGTCCCCTGGCCGGGTACCTCATGCACAAATGGCTGGAAGGATTTGCTTATCGAATGGGTATGGAATGGTGGGTGTTCGTTATCGCAGGTGTGCTTGCTTTTTTTATAGCCTTATTCACAGTCAGCTTTCAGGCTATCAAGGCAGCTTTGACCAATCCCGTGAAGAGCTTACGCACCGAGTGACAATCTGGGCTAGAGGGCCGAATGGACGAAGTGATCAGATGAACTTGAACAACAGCGCTACAATCGCATAGATCAGCGTGGCGGCAAAGATCCCTTTGGCCGTCTGATCCTTATGGGAATTGATATAATAGGTGAACAGCGCGATATTCAATACCAGGCAGGGCACCGATACGGCCGTGATCTGGTCCCGGTGGAGATGCAGCCAGCTCATAAATTCACCGAAGCTGACGGCGGAGAATTTTACAAAATAGTAAATGACAAGGCTTATGACAGGGGCTACCAGCCCGAGCAGCAAGCCAAACCGGAGGTTGTCTTTTTTGAGGATCACGATTTCCACGTTTTTTCGAGTTTGCCTTTAAGAACGTAATTTGTCATGTCAAATTGTACGGGAACCACGCTTACATAGTTGTGTTCCAACGCCCATACATCCGTATCACGTCCTCTGTCGAAATTTACAAACTTCCCGGTGAGCCAATAATATTTTTTTCCCGTGGGGTCGTTACGTTCCAGGAAATCCTCCTCATATTTCGCATACGCCTGCCGGCAAACCTTGATCCCCTTGATCAGCGAATCCGGGATGGCGGGAAAATTAACATTGAGGATCAAGTGTTTATCCATTGGATGTTCCAGGACCTCCTCTACGATGATCCGTACGTATTTACGGGCGGCGGTAAAATCCGCTTCAACGCTGTAGTCCAGGAGGGAGAATCCAACGGAAGGGATGCTTTCGATGGCTGCCTCGACGGCCGCCGACATGGTACCCGAATAAATGACGTTGATCGAGTGGTTACTGCCATGGTTGATCCCGCTGAGGCAGAGATCCGGCTTGCGACGGAGGACTTTATCCACCGCCAGCTTTACACAGTCCACGGGGGTGCCCGAGCACTGCCAGGCTTCCACCCCTTCGAAAAGATGGTGCATGGGGTGCAGACGGAGGGGGTTGCCAATCGTAATGGCATGGCCCATACCCGATTGTGGTTTATCCGGCGCCACCACCACGATCTTACCCAGTCCCCTTACGGCGTCTACCAGGTTGCGGATGCCGGGGGCGCTGATGCCATCGTCATTGGTTATGAGGATAACCGGCTGTTTTTTTCGGCTTTTGCCCGTACCGTTAGAGCGGCTTTTTGGGCCGGGCTTGGGCATTTCTTCAGCGATCTCGCCTTTCAGCTCCAACATGCCTGTCTGCGTAGTGTCCCGGATAATGCCTGTCGCGCCCGTCTTGCCGGAATGGCCGGGGGCGTCCATCTGCTGGGTTTTGCCGGTGCGAGGGGACGATGGCCGGGCTTTGCTTTCGTTAGTCGATTTTTTCTTTGCCATAAGTTGAGTTTGTAAATTTCCACAATATTTTCAACTTTTCCTTAGCGGAATGGGAATACATATGCTGGAATTTTGACCCGTTTGCAGTACCTTCGCAGCCGATTTCACGAAAGCAGATCCTGTGTAAACAGACCACAGGGCAGCAAAAAATAACTCCTTCTATGGCAGGACAACTTAAAGAGGTACGCAACCGGATAAAATCCATCCAGAATTCCCAGCAGATCACCAAAGCTATGAAGATGGTCAGCGCCGCTAAGTTACGCCGTGCGCAGGATGCTATTGTCCAGATGCGCCCCTATGCTCAAAAGTTGCAGGAGCTGCTCAGCAACATCGTCAGCGGTTCGGAAGGCGATGCGGGGTCCGCGCTTGCCGTGGAGCGTCCCGTGGAAAAAGTATTGCTTATCGTCATTACCAGCGACCGTGGTCTGGCCGGCGCTTATAACGCCAACCTTATCAAGCTGGCAAAGGCAACCATCCGCGAGAAATATGCCGCCCAGGCTGCCAAGGGCAATGTCACCATCTGGAGCATCGGTAAGAAGGGTTATGAGCATTTTGCCAAGAATAATTTCAAAGTCTCCGACACCTATAAGGATATTTTCCTTCACCTGAGCTTCGAAGCCGTCCAGACCGCTGCCCAGGCAGCTGTCAAAGCTTTCGAAAACAAGGAGTTCGATGCCATAGACATTGTCTATAGCCAATTTAAGAACGCCGCCACCCAGGCCTTTGTCGTGGAAAAGTTCCTCCCCATTCCCAAAGTGGAGAAAAAGGCCGGTGCAGCCAACAACGACTTTATCTTTGAGCCTGGCAAGGAAGAGCTTATCGCCGAGCTGATGCCCAAGATCCTGAATACACAGCTCTTCAAGGCCGTCCTGGATGCCAACGCATCCGAACATGGCGCCCGTATGACTGCCATGGACAAGGCCAGCGACAATGCCAACGAGTTGTTGAAGCAATTGCGCCTTTCCTACAACCGTGCACGTCAGGCTGCCATCACTACCGAGCTTACCGAGATCGTCAGCGGCGCCGCCGCCCTGCAAGGATAGCCGGGAGCCGTAAATAAGAAATCATGGAAATCGGAAATATCATCCCGCACATCGAAGCGCTGATCTTTGCCAGCGACAAGCCCCTCACCTCCATGGAGATCACCGAGCTGATCAATAATGCCTTTGGCTTTATGGAAGAAAAGCTGACGTTGGAGCAGATACAGACATCCATCGACGGTATCCGTGAAAAATATGCATCCGAATTCTACCCCTTTGAAGTCAGGGAAAGCGGCGGAGGCTGGCAGTTCCTTACGAAAAAAGATTTTCATAAGACCGTGGCCCAGCTCAATGGAGAAAAATTCCTCAAGCGGCTGTCTACTGCTGCCCTGGAAACCCTCTCCATCATTGCCTATAAACAGCCTATCACCAAGGGCGAGATCGAAGCCATCCGTGGGGTCAGCAGCGACTATTCCATCCAAAAGCTGCTGGAAAAGGAACTGATCATCATCTCCGGCAGAAATGAAGAAATGCCCGGCAAACCGCTGGTCTATGCGACATCCAAGACCTTTATGGACTATTTTGGTATCAACTCGGCGGCGGATCTTCCCAAGCTGAAGGAAGTGTTTGCCGAAACGTTGGTAGAACCTACTATTATCAATCATAGTCCCGGGGAACTGGCGCCTGCGGAGGAAGAGGCCGAGGGTCCAACGGAGGATGAAAGTAAGTTCGTTGTCGATGGGAATGGCGAGTTGTTGGTACATGAAGAGGAAGAGAAAGCCGGCGCTGATGAAGCAGAAGAAAGCAAGGACGAGAACACTACAGAGGGTAATGACGAGGGCAAGACAGATGATAATAATGAAGACGAGACCGGTACGGACAAGGAGGACGACAAAAATGTCTGAGCGATTGTCACCCGAATACCTTGTAAGCCTTGGTCAGCAGTTCGGCACTCCCTTATACGTCTATCACGCAGAAAAGATAAAAGAGCAATACAACAAGCTGACTACCGCCTTCCACCGCAGCAAGCCGGTATTTTTCTACGCCTGCAAGGCGCTCACCAATATCAACATCCTCAAATATATCAATGGTCTGGGAGCCAATGTCGACTGCAGCTCCATCAATGAAGTGAAACTTGCCATACAGGCAGGCTTTCCCCCGGAAAGGGTCCTTTACACTTCCAACGGCATCGCCTTTGAAGAGATCATAGAAGCCCGCGACCTGGGTGTCATCATCAATGTCGACAGTCTGTCCAACCTGGAGAAGTTCGGTCAGCATTATGGGCACAGCTATCCCGTAGGCATCCGCCTGCGTCCCAACATCATGGCAGGAGGCAATCTGAAGATCTCCACCGGTCATGATAAAAGCAAGTTCGGCATCCCTGTCGACCAGCTCGACAAGATCCTTGCCCTTGTAAAAAAGTACAATCTCCATATAGCGGACCTTCATATTCACACCGGCTCCGAGATAAAGGACGTAGATGTCTTTGTCAAGGGTATCGAGATACTCTTCGATATCATCCCTCACTTCGCCGAGCTGCAATTCATCGACCTGGGCGGAGGGTTCAAGGTGCCTTACAAAGACGGGGATGTGGAGACGGATATACAGCTGCTGGCCTCCAAGGTGGAAGAGGCGTTTACCAGCCATCCGAATCCGGGTGGCAGACCGCTGCAAGTCTGGTTCGAGCCCGGCAAATTCATGGTCAGCGAGTGCGGTTATTTTATAACCAGGGTGAATGTGATGAAGGAAACGGATGCCGCCACCTTTGTCAGCGTGGACAGTGGGTTTAACCATCTCATCCGTCCTATGTTTTATGACGCGTATCACCGGATCGATAATATCAGCAACCCCAATGGTGCACCCAAGCGATATTCCGTCGTAGGCAACATCTGCGAGACCGATACCTTCGCATGGGATCGTACCATCCACGAGGTACATGAAGGCGACTACCTGGTATTCTACAATGCCGGCGCCTATGGGTTCGAGATGTCCTCCAATTTCAACTCCCGCTATAAGCCGGCCGAGGTGCTGGTGAAGGATGGGGAGGCCAACCTTATAAGAAGAAGGGATACTTTTGACGACCTTCTAAGAAATCAAATCATACTATAAGCTGACCCGCCCGAGGGGGGCGGGGGTGTCGAAATTCTTTTTATATTTAATGTCCGGAAAACGGGGTTTTAGGAAATGTGTCCCGTTTTCCGGAAACATCTTATGTCTGTCCTTCGGACAACGAACGTAGGTTCGTTCTGAGGGAATCAAACTCGTATCGTTATGCCTATCCGAATGGTCGATGACCCGCAGGATCCGGATGAGAACAGTGGGGACGGTGGTGATAGTGGTGATAGTGGCGGTGGTGGTGGTGGTTTCCCAGGTGGTGGGGGAGGTGGCGGCGGAATATTCCAGCTGTTATTTTTATTATTGGGCCTTTTTCGGGGTCGTGGACTTATTTTTTTACTCGTAATCCTGGCGGGAGGCTACTTCTTTCTTCGCAGCGGCGGGTGTAACAATGGCGGCGCCCTGCACAATGTCGCCCAGCAGCTGACCACGGGCGGCTTCCTGGATCCCCGGCAATTCGAGAAGGCGAATATTTATGAGTCGCTGGATTCGACAAAGGATCCTATACCTGAAGCCGCCAATCTGCAGCGATTTGCTCCTGCCGTGGGCGACCAGGGACATCAGGGCAGCTGTGTGGCCTGGAGCAGCGCGTATGGTGCGCGTACCATTGCCGAAGCGGCTCGTACGGGGGAGGATGCGAACAGCCTGCGTTTCAGTCCCGCCTTCCTGTACAACCAGAT
>DASZWE010000619.1:0-13248 GCA_035546735.1 Puia sp. | reverse complement strand
AACAGGGATAATATTTATACGGAGGTGTTTGGGGGATTGGAGAATATTTTCAAGCTGTTCCGGGTGGATGTGGTCGCGTCCTATCTCAATGGACGTTATGGGCAGACAGGGGTGCGGGTAGGGATGGGCGGATTGTTGGGGAGCGGGTTGAGGGGGAGGGGGAGATAAACCTGCCAGGGGTAGTAAGTCCGTGAAAAGCCTTAAATTTGCACGTTAATACAATTTTTGTTCACCCTGCAAGTGTCCTAAAAAATTGAATCATGGCTGTATTGCACAACAGAGTCTCCCAGAAGGAGCTGAAAGAACTGTTATACCAGGAGAAAGAGCCTCGCACTACCATTTCCTTTTACCGTTATTTTCCCATTGCAGACCCGCAGCAATTCCGGGACGAGCTGTATGTAGCTCTCCGGGAGATGAAGGTATTCGGCCGCATCTATATCGCCCGGGAGGGCATCAACGCCCAGATCAGCGTTCCGCAGAGCGGTTATGAAGGACTGGCGGGGTATCTGCGGGGGCTGTCAGGATTGGAAGAGCTGCGCCTGAATGTGGCCGTTGATGACGATGGCAAGTCATTCTGGGTGCTGAAGATAAAGGTGCGGGATAAGATCGTGGCTGACGGCATCGATGACCCTGCATTCGACATGCGAAACAAAGGGAAGTATGTGGATGCGGAACAGTTCAACCGGCTAACGGAGGATCCGGGCACGATCGTCATCGACATGCGGAACCACTATGAGTATGAAGTGGGGCATTTCGACAAAGCGTTGGAGGTGCCCTCGGATACATTCCGGGAGCAGCTGCCTATGTCGGCGGACATGCTGAAAGACGATAAGGACAAGAATATCATCATGTACTGCACCGGGGGCATCCGTTGCGAGAAGGCCAGCGCTTACTTGCTGCACAAGGGTTTTACGAATGTCTTTCACCTGGAGGGCGGGATCATCCATTATGCCAATACCGTAAATGAAAAGGGGCTGGAAAATAAGTTCAAGGGGAAGAATTTTGTCTTTGACGACAGGCTGGGGGAACGGATCAGCGAGGATGTCATCGCCCGTTGCCATCAATGCGGTCAGCCTGCCGATACACATACCAACTGCCGGAATGAGGGGTGCCACCTCCTTTTTATACAATGTGAGGCCTGTGCGGCCCAATACGAGGGCTGTTGCAGCGCGGAGTGTCAGGAGACCATCCACCTCCCTACAGACCAGCAAAAGGAAAGGCGGAAGGGGACCGACAAGGGCCGGCATATCTTCAATAAATCGAGGAGTCGGCGTCCTAAATAGGAGGAATGTATTACCCGGAGTGATAATATGTTCTATGGTCAGACGCTAAATCTACCCGATAATTTTTTTCGTAGTGGATAATCTAAATAAAAATGTAATCCGTACGTTTAATCTTATTGTGTGACAAGCGCTAAATCGTTTTCCACAGCCCTTTAAAACCGGTGGCCCCGGCGGCTCGTTTTCCGGACATAATAAATTCAAGGCTCTGACACTATGAATACGGCTGCTAAAAATCTGTTCACGTTTCAGTCCTATGTGAAAAACATTGGATATAAGCCCTCGCTTGGCAGCTACGAAAAAAGGAAACTGGGCATCTTCAATCTAATGAATCTGGTGGGCGTCGTGGTGGGGATACTGATCCCTGTCGTGATCCTTCTGACAAAGGAGCATGTACCTGTTTATGCCTGGCTGATCGCCTGCAGCCCCATGCTGATCAGTCTGCTGGTGCTGACGCTGACCCATTATCACCATTATGAGCTATCCCGCATCTGTTATTTTACCCTGTATCCTGTCATGACCGCCGTGGTCTATGCGGTGCATATCGACATAGGAATAGAGTTCTTTTTTGTGTTGTATGGGGTATTATCTGTATTCTTCCTGCAAAAGGTGTACAATATCATTTTTTGCTTCACCCTGTCGATGTTCTGTTATTTTGCACAGAACACTTTCTGGGATCACTTTACCTACCGGCTGGAGGAGACACATTATTACTTTTTCATCTTCAATCACCTGCTGGCTATCTTCTTTATTTTTTACGGCCTGCTGCTGATAAAGAATGAGAACAGCAGATTCCAGCAGCAGAGTCATGAGAAGAATTTTCAATTGCGTCGCAGCAATCTGAAGATCCTCCGGCATAAGGCGGAGATCGCCGAGAAGGCCGCTCTTCTGCAGGAGCAGACCCAGCAGCTGACGGAATTGAATACCTTGAAGAACAAGCTGTTTTCCATCATCGCCCATGATCTTAAGAATCCGTTGTATGCTTTGCGGAACCTCTTCCGTAATATTCAACGGTACGATCTGCCGGGTCAGGAGATCAAGATGCTGGTGCCTGATATGGTCAACGAGCTGGGCTATACGACGGGACTGATGGAGAACCTGCTGCAATGGGCGAAGAGCCAGATGTATGCCGAAGCGGTGAAACCCCAGCTGCTGGACATTTCCAAGATCACCCAGGAAGTACTGCAGCTGCTGCGTCTGCAGGCGGATGCAAAAAAGATCTATATACGCAGCAGGCTGGAACGACCGGTATTTGTCTATGCGGACAAGGATATGATCAACCTGGTGTTGCGCAACCTCCTGTCCAATGCCATCAAGTTCACTCCTGTCGAGGGAACCATTTCCATCGAAGCCAGGGAAATGCTCAGTCATATCGAGGTCTATGTCCAGGATACAGGCATGGGCATCACGGAGGATGTCATTCAGAAGCTGATGATGGAAGACATCTATTACACCACCAAGGGGACGGATGGAGAAGCGGGGACGGGACTTGGATTGATGCTCTGTAAAGAATTCCTCTCCAAGAACGGAGGGCGTATGCATGTACAAAGCGAGCCGGGCAAAGGCAGTACCTTTTCCTTCACGCTCCCCAAGGGAGAGAATTAGCCAATGTTGCTTAAAGAGTATAGCACTCGCTGATAGGTCTCTTCATCGCTGAGCGCCTGCGGCTTGAAAGACTGTCCGATGACCTTCTCATACAGCTCGATATACCTTTTGCTGATGGTCTGGACCCATTCATCGGTCATCACCGGCACCGTCTGACCATCCTTCCCCATAAAGTTGTTGGCGATAAGCCATTCCCGTACGAACTCCTTGCTAAGCTGCTGCTGACGTTCGCCTGCCTGCTGGCGCTCTTCGAAGCCATCCGCATAGAAGTAACGGGAGCTGTCGGGAGTATGTATTTCGTCCATCAGGTAGACGGTTTCGTCAATCTTCCCGAACTCATATTTTGTGTCTACGAGAATAAGGCCTTGTTTGGCGGCTATCTCTTTTCCTCTTTGGAAGAGGGCTAGGGTGTATTTTTCCAGTAGTGCGTAGTCTTTTTCAGACACCAGCCCCCGGCTGATGATCTCGCTGCGGGAGATGTCCTCGTCGTGTCCTACCTCCGCCTTGGTCGAGGGGGTGATGATGGGGGTGGGAAAGTAATCGTTCTCCTTCATTCCTTCGGGCAGGGGTACCCCGCAGAGCTCCCTTTTGCCGGAATTATAGGTCCTCCAGGCATGCCCTGTAAGGTTTCCCCTTACGACCATCTCTACGCGAAAAGGGGTGCATTTCCTGCCGATGGCGACATTGGGGGCTGGGGTGTCCACCAGCCAGTTCGGACAGATATCGCCGGTCGCTTTTAACATGTATGCAGCTATCTGATTCAAAACTTGTCCTTTATAAGGGATGGGGCGGGGGAGGATGACATCGAATGCGGATATACGATCAGACGCGATCATGACCAGCCACTGGTCGGAAATGGTATACACATCCCGTACCTTACCGCGATAGAAATTAGTCTGATGGGGGAACTGCAGAGTCTTCATGTATGTAAATTAGGCCCAAAATTAAATTTTCATTACAAGATTACAATCTGTATTTTTAATAACACGTTTATCACTTTATCACGAAAACTTGCGCTATGGGAAACTATTCACTTAAAGTGGTTACTTTTATCGTGGCCGCCTTCTCCTGCCTGACCGCCTTTTCCCAAACCCCTACGACCATTACCGGACATGTACAGAATTCCGTCACCAGAGAACGGGTTCCTTCCGTAAGCGTCACTGTCAAGGGGTCCACTTCCGGGACAACCACGGATGACAGGGGCAATTTTAAGATCACCACTACGCAATCGCTGCCTATTGTGCTGGTATTCTCCTCCGTGGGGTTCGAGCAACAGGAGGTAACGGTGAATGCGGCCGGCACGGACGTCAATGTGGACTTCAAGCCTGCCTCGATCCTGGGGACGGAGGTTGTCGTATCCGCCAGCCGTGTGCCTCAGAATATACTCGAATCACCTGTGTCCATCGAAAAGATGAATACGGCGGCTATACGTCAGATAGCAGCGCCCAGCTTTTATGATGCGCTGCCTACGCTGAAAGGGGTGGAGACCAGCGTCCAAAGTCTCACTTTCAGGGGAGTGACTACCCGCGGATTCAACGCGAATGGCAATACGAGGTTCAACCAATATGTGGATGGTATGGATAACCAGGCCCCCGGTCTGAACTTTTCCGTTGCCAATATCGTGGGTCCTTCCGATCTGGATGTAGCCACGGTGGAATTGCTGCCGGGCGCCAGTTCCGCCCTGTATGGCGCGGGTGGTATGAATGGTACCCTGCTTATCAACAGCAAGAGTCCTTTCGATTACCAGGGACTTAGCGTACGGGTGCAGGGCGGGGTCAACCATGTGGGTAAAAAGGAGCAGTCGAGCCTGGGTTTTATACCTGATCTTTCGGCCCGCTATGCAAAGGCTTTCGGAAAGTTTGCTTTTAAGGTGAGTGTGAGCTATCTGCAGGCGGATGACTGGCAGGCAAATGACTCCTCCGACTTCGACAGGGGGCGGCTTAGGATAAAGCCGGGCTATTCCCATGCCACTGACCCGAACTACGATGGGATCAATGTATATGGGGATGAGATCAATACTGTATACGGAGCTTCGGGGGGCTATCTCAACGGGGATACGGTGAGCCGTACCGGCTACAAGGAGTCCGACCTGGTGGATTACCGTACCAAAAGCTTCAAGGGTACGGTGGCGTTGCATTATAAATTCACCAACGACATCGAGGGCATCATCCAGGGTAATTATGGCTCAGGTACTACAGTATATACGGGTTCTGACAGATATTCCCTGCATAATTTCAATATCGGTCAGTACAAGCTCGAGCTGCGTGGCAAGCGCTTCTACTTCCGCGCTTATACCACTCAGGAGCGTTCCGGCGAGGCGTATAATGCTACTGCGCTGGGCACTTTGCTGAATGAAGCGTCCAGCCCCAGCGCGGTCTATGACAATAGCGGGAATGTCATCGGGGGATGGTTTGTGGATTATGCCACGGTGTACAATGCGGCGATCATGGGAGTATATCCCGGATCACCCGGCGCACATACGCCCGCGGATGCGCATGCGCTGGCCAGGGCCTATGCGGACAGGACGAGGCTGCAGCCCGGCACGGTGGCTTTCAACACGGCGAAGAATGCCATAACCAACGCTTATATCGGATATGGTGCGGGTCGTAATGGCGCCAAGTTCAACGATAGGACCAACCTCTACCAATACGAGGGCATGTATGATTTTACGGATCATATCAAGTTCATGGAGCTACAGGTAGGTGGCAGTCATCGTATCTATGTCCTCAATTCCAATGGTACCATCTTCATCGACACCACGGGTACCATCACCACCAATGAATACGGAGGTTTTTTACAGGTAGGAAAGAAGCTGGTGAACGACCGGATACACCTCATCGGATCTATCCGATATGACAAGAACGAGAATTTCGACGGACGATTCACTCCCCGTATCGCGGGTGTGTTTACGGTGGCCCCGCAGCATAATATACGCTTGTCATACCAGACGGGCTATCGCAACCCCACGAACCAGGATCAGTACATCGATCTGCCTATCCGGGCCAATACCCGTCTGATCGGCGGATTGCCGCAAATTATTCACGGGCATGACCTGGATGGGAACAAGGGATTTACTTTGACGAGCGTCCAGGCATATCAGTCTACGGGCGATTATACCAAGCTGCAGCAATGGACGTTCGGGAAGTTCAAGCCCGAGTCGGTGGCGGCGTATGAGATAGGGTATAAGGGCTTGTTTGCAAATAAGCTGCTGGTCGATGCCTATTATTATTATGACAGCTATAAGGATTTCCTTTCCTACCTGGTGTTGTTGCAGGCGCCGGGCGGCAATCCCGCCAACCTGGCCAATCCTAATATCTTCGCTACTTATGTAAACAATCCCAATACGGTGAATACATGGGGGGGAGCGCTGGGGCTGGATTACCTGGTGAATAATAACTGGGCGTTGTCGGGGAATATCTCGTACAATGATATCTCGAAGGACGAGGGGCTGGCCAATTCTTTCAACTCACCCAAGTACAGGGCCAACCTGGGGGTATCGAACAGGAATGTGGCGAAGAATGTAGGGTTTAATGTGATGTATCGCTGGCAAGACGCTTTCACCTGGAACTCGAGCTTTGCGACGGGGAATGTGCCTGCTTTTGGGACGATAGATGCGCAGGTGAGCTATAGGATGCCGAGCGTGAAGACCATTATCAAACTGGGCGGGTCGAATATATTGAACCATTACTATCAGACGTCGTTTGGGAATCCGAAGATCGGAGCGGTGTATTATTTGAGCATGACGTTTGACGAATTGTTGAAATAAAGAAGGGGGGTTACGCCCTCCTTTTTTATACATTAAACCGGAAGTGCATTACGTCCCCGTCTTTGACGATATATTCTTTTCCTTCTATTCTCAGCTTACCGGCATCACGGGCGGCGGCTTCGGAGCCGTATTGGATGAAATCGTTATAGGCGATGACCTCGGCCTTAATAAAGCCTTTTTCGAAGTCCGTGTGGATCACGCTGGCGGCCTGGGGGGCTTTCCAGCCTTCGTGGATGGTCCAGGCGCGTACTTCCTGCTCGCCAGCCGTGAAGTAAGTGTAGAGGCTAAGGAGCTTGTAGGCGCTGCGGATGAGCTTGTTGAGGGCGGGCTCTTCCATCTTGTATTCTTCCATGAAGAGCTCCCGGTCGGCGGGGTCTTCCATTTCTGCTATCTGGGCTTCGATGGAGTTGTTCATGACGATGACCTGAGCATTTTCTCCGGCAACGGCGGCTTTGAGGGCTTCGGAGAACTTATTGCCTGTGTGCATGGAGGCTTCGTCCACGTTGGCGACGTAGAGGACGGGCTTTTCCGTGAGCAGGAAGAGGTCGGCGATGGCGGGGCGTTCTTCCTTTGAGATCGCCAGCTCGCGGATGCTCCTGCCTTTTTCGAGGTGTTCCTTGCAACGTTTGAGGACCTCGTATTCCGCCTTGGTCTTGGGATCGCCTGTCTTCAGCATTTTTTCCGTCCGGCTGAGCTTTTTGTCTACGCTCTCCAGGTCTTTAAGCTGCAGCTCGGTGTCGATGATCTCCTTGTCGCCGACGGGGTTGATGGCGCCTTCGTCGCGGAGGATGTTCTCGTCCTCGAAGCAGCGGATGACGTGTACGATGGCATCTACTTCCCGGATGTTGGCCAGGAACTTGTTACCCAATCCTTCGCCTTTACTGGCGCCTTTTACCAGGCCGGCGATGTCTACGATACCCAGCTGGGTAGCGACGATGCGCTGGGGTTTTACCAGCTCGGCCAGCTTGTTCAGCCTTCCATCCGGCACGTCTACCAGTCCCGTATTGGGCTCGATGGTACAGAACCTGTAATTACTGGCTTGCGCTTTGGCGCTATTGCTCACGGCGTTGAATAAAGTCGACTTTCCCACATTGGGCAATCCTACGATACCTGCTTGTAAACCCATAGTTATTAATTCGGGCGCAAAGGTAGCTAATTTATAGGCAATTAATGCTATTTTCAGGTTCAAAATGCCGGCTCGGTCAGGGTCGGGAAATAAATTGTCAAACGCATGGCATTAAGCAGGATATGGGCGGCTTTTATCGTTATTTCGGTGCTCGTGGCAGGGGTGAGATTTGTTTTTTCCCCAGGAGATAGGGAGATATTCAGCTCCATGGTGATTGGGCGGGCCGGAGACACACTACGGATAAGTCCGGCGGCAGGCATGCCGGCGGCCGCTGCCGCTTACAAGGTCCAGAAAGCCGATGGGATCATCGAAACCTGCCGGGGAGCTGTCACCCTGTCCCTGGGGCTCATCGGGATCATGGCCCTGTTTATGGGCCTCCTGGGTATTGCGGAGGCTGCGGGAGGTATCCGCTTCCTGTCCCGCATCGTCGGCCCATTCTTTTCCCGGCTGTTCCCGGAGGTTCCGGCCGGTCACCCGGCCATGGGGCATATGGTAATGAACTTCTCCGCCAATTTTTTGGGGCTGGACAATGCCGCCACTCCCTTTGCCCTCAAGGCGATGGATAGTCTGCAGGAGATCAACCCGGACAAGAGCAGGGCTTCCAATTCCCAGATCATGTTCCTTTGTCTGCATCAGTCGGGGCTGCAGCTGATACCCGTGAGCGTGATCGCCCTGCGGGCTTCCAGGGTGAAAGTAGGGGCCCTGGAAATGACGGCATCCAACCCAACGGATGTATTCATACCCATCGTCATCGCCACTTTTATTGCCACGCTGACGTCCATGCTCATCGTCTCGTTCAAGCAGCGTATCAATATATTCCAGCCCGTGATTTTGGCCTGGCTGGGCGGGTTGAGCCTTTTGATAGGCGGCGTGGTCGTCTATCTCCGTACCCTGAATGCGGATGGAGTGCAAACCTTTGGCAGGACATTGGGGAATGGGCTGATCCTGCTGGTGTTCCTGCTGATCGTCCTGGGGGCCTTGTATAAGAAGATAAATATATTCGATGCCTTTGTGCAGGGGGCGAAGGGGGGATTTGAGGTGGCTGTGCGTATCATTCCGTACCTGGTGGGCATGCTGGTAGCTATCAGTCTGCTGCGTAACAGCGGCGCCTTCGATGCGGTGATCGATGGATTACGTTGGGTCTTTACCAGGATGGGGGTAGATACACGTTTTGTGGAGGGGTTGCCTACGGCGTTGATAAAGCCGTTGAGTGGGGCAGGGGCTAGGGGAATGCTGGTGAGCACGATGTCGGCTTATCCCGGTCCGGACTCGTTTGCCAGCAGGCTGGCGGGGATCTTGCAGGGCTCTTCCGACAGTACGTTCTATATTATAGCCGTGTATTTCGGGGCGGTGTCGGTGAGGAATACCCGCTATTCCATCGGGGCGATGTTATTGACCGACCTGGTGAGCATTGTGGTCTCCATATTGTTGTGCTATTTATTCTTTGGATAAAAAAGACCCCCGCGCAGCGGAGGTCTTACGGGTTGATTTTCTCAAGTGACTCTATAAAATATGTATGCCCTTTCTTCTATAGGGCTCCAGTAGGGGGTCTTCAGGCCGTAATTCTGTGATCAGGGTATCTATTTCTTCGATGGGGCAGACATGAAAAGGCTGGCAGGAGTTGATCTTTTCCGCGATGGAAAGACATACCACCTTTTTGGAGGACTCGATCATCGCCTTTTTGATCTGTACGACGTCCCAGTCATTGTCTGTGATACCGTGGTCGGCGTCGATGGCATTGACGCCGAGGAAGCAGAGATCAGCCTTTATCTGTCTGATCCTTGCGACGGCTTCGCCTCCCACGGTGATCTTCGAATTTTTCGATACCTTATCGCCAATGATGATCACCTCTATGTTGGGGTGGTGTGTGTATTCCATAACGACCGGAATACTACCCGAGATAAAGGTGGCTTTCAACGACTGGGGGAGGGCCTTGGCCAGCTCGATCAGGGTGGTGCCTCCCGTGGTCATGACCGTCATATCCTTATCGATCAAAGGTATAGCCTTACGCGCGATCAGTTTTTTCTGCGGATGCGCATATACGTTCGTCGATGGATAATGGAAGTCGTTGAAAGACAGGGAAAGCGCTCCTCCGTGAACCTTTATGATCTTTCCATTGTCGGCCAGTTCCTGCAAATCCCGCCGGACCGTGTCTTCGGAGACATTGAGGTCCAGGCTGAGGTTGGCGGACAACACCTGGTTATGGAGGTTAACCTGGTGCAGAATATAAGCCTGCCTTTCCTGTTTGAGCATAACGAATTTGATTCTCACCCTAAAATAGTGTTTTTTTCATAACGTGCAATTTTCATGTCATTCATTACCATCCGGGATTTTGCATCTTGCTCTGCTCGTCTGCCGGATACAGCAGGATCTGGTTCGTGGGTATCGCGGTCAGATAGTTCCTGGGATCCACGAATGGTCTTACGGAGCCGGTCGGATAACGCATTACATATCCATTGGGGTCTGTGTTGGCCCCGGGCGTGATCCTGCATCCAAGCATTGCATCGGGATTGACGCTGTAATCCAGGTAGGGGCCTTTTTTCCAGCGAACCAGGTCCTGGTAGCGGAATCCATCCATCAGCAGCTCGATCCTCCGCTCGCGGCGCACTTCCCAGATCAGCGAGGTAATATCCGCATCGGGGTCTTTGTCGGGATCGGTGAACCCGGGGTCCTGAGGACCTGCCAGGATCAAATGGGCTACACCCGCCCTGTCCCGCAGTTTGTTAATAGAAGCGTCCAGATCAGCCTGCGTGAGCGTATACTGCCCATCCTTATCCAGCTCGACGGCGGCTTCGGCATAATCCAGATATACTTCAGCCAGCCAAAAGAGCGGAGCGTCCGTGAGATTGGTCCCAATACCCGTCTGAATGCTCCTGAGGGTATTGCTGTCGGGCAGGAACTTGATAGGACGGTAGCCTGAGCTGGCGGTGAGACCGTTCCTGCCATGGCCGTCGTAATAATACCAGGTGCTGTCGATGGTAATGCCAAGGCGTTTATCCCGGTTGGCAAACACATTGGTGATCGTGGCGTCGCCCTGGTACAGCGGGGAAAGGCCGATGGGAAGGCCGTCCTTGCACAGATAGGATTCCACGGCAGACTTGGAAGGTCCGGCTGTGGGCGTGCTGCTGTACAGATAGGCGATGAGCGAATGGGTAAGGTAGGTAGCTTCATAGCGCTTGTACAGGATCATTTCCTTGTCCGTGGACAAGTCGTTGGAATTGTAGGCCGTCTGGTAGCTGGCAGCCAGCAAATAGCCGCCGGTAGTCATGATCGTGTTAGCTGCATCCTTTGCCTCCTGCAGCCATTTGTCCTGGTCCGGCATGTTCTTATCCTTCCAGTATTTGCGGTAAGTGCCTTCCCAGAGACAGAGCCGGGCTTTCAGCGCCAGCGCCACAAACTTGTTAACGGTGTTGGCCTGATCGGCTGTACGGAGATTGTCCACCGCGAAGTTGATGTCGGCCAGCACGCTGTCCATTACCAGCTGATGCGGGTCACGCAATTTGTAGATCTGGGAGGAGTCGGATATGTCCAGCGAATGGCTGTACCAGGGTACGTCGCCAAATTCCTGTACGAGCTTGAAATACTGAAGGGCGCGGAAAAAACGGGCCACCCCTTTCCAATGGTTCTTGGCTTCGTCGGGCATGGGCACGAGGTCGATGCGTTCCAGCATGATATCGGCCTTGCGGATATAGCCGAAGAACCAGTCGCCATTGCTGGTAGCGGCTGCCTTGGGGAACTGGGTCAGACCGGAAGGCACCTGGTCATCGGTGATGCTGGGGAAATAGAAGTCCCCGTTGAGGCTGCTGCCGTTGCCGAAACCGGGGAACAGGTTATAGAATTCCCAGTTATAGGCTCGGACATTGTTCTCACTCTTCCAGAAGGTGGGGTCCTGCAGTGAGTCAGGGTTGTCCACATCGACAAATTTCTTACAGGCCGTACTCATACATAGGATGAGCAATGCAAGCGGCAGATATATTTTTATTGATCTCATGATGCAAAAATTAAATGGTTTAGAAGGTGATCTGAGCACCGACTGAATAGGTTCTGTTAAATGGCCAGGTCCTTCCTGTAAATGCGCTGTTCGCGACGGCGCCATCCGTGATCTCCGGATCGATGGGAGCGCCCACATTGGATATCGTCGCCAGGTTCTCGCCGCTGAAATAGAGCCTTAGTTTTTGGATCCTGGCCCTGGTCAGCAGCTTGTTGGAAAAGGCGTATCCGACGGTGACGTTCTTAAGCCGCATATAGGCCAGGTTCAACAGATATTTGGTCTGCGGGTAGAAGTTGTTGCCACCGGCTTGCAATCCGGCAATAACGCCTCCGGAATTGCCGGGGTACAGTCTCGGATATTTTGCATTGGTATGATCCGGCGTCCAGTAATCCAGCTGGTTGGCATAGAGGATATCGACGCTCTGCCAGAGAGGAAGGATGGTCTGGCCCATACCCCACCAATTGCGCTTACCTACACCCTGTATAAAGATGTCGATGTCGAATCCCTTCCAGGTGGCGCCGACACGGGCGTTATAGATATAACGTGGCTGGCTGTTGCCGATGACCTTGAGGTCGCCGTGGTTGCCAAGGGTGAAATTGCCATAGCTGATGCTGTCATCCGGATGGCCGTTGGGACCGCTGATATCTTTGTATTTGACGTCGCCGGGACCGTAGTGGAAATTACCCGATTGCTCCAGACCTTTTTGGCTGGCAACGCCGGGCTTGTAGGTAGTTCCATCGGACTGGAAGTCGTCGGTGGTGAAGAAACGTTCTGTCTCGAAGCCCCAGATCTCGCCATAGGTCTTGCCTACGTAGTTCTGAGCGGTGGACAGGGAATTGGTGGGGTTGCTCCATTTGGTGAATACGGCCTTATAATCGGTGAAGCCGACGGAGCCGTAGATCTGCAGATCTTTACCAATGTTGTAATTTACATCGACGCTGACCTCATAGCCACGTGTACGCAGGTTGCCGGCGTTGATCCTGGGGCCGGTGGTGCCGAAGGTAGAGGGTACGGAAGTGGGCTGTATCATGCCTATGTTGTCGCGTTGATACCAGTCGAATGTAACGCCGAAGTGGTTGTTCAGGAATCGGGCGTCTGCACCGATGTCCAGGGTCCTGATCCTTTCCCACTTGAGGGCATTGGCGATAGATTGGGGCTGAGCGATGCTTTGTACGCTTTGTCCGTTGCTGCCGACCCAGTTGACGCCTGTGGGACTCATGATGGCGGCGTATATGTTGCTACCATCGGGGGTTACGTCCTGGTTGCCCAGCTCGCCATAGGAGGCGCGTAGCTTCAGATCGGAGAAAGTAGGTTTGATAAATTTCATGAAGTCTTCCTCGATGATGCGATAGCCGGCGGAGGCAGATCCGAAGAAAGCCCAGCGTTGATCCGGCGGGAAATAGGAGGAACCGTCATAACGGCCATTAATCTCCAACAGATATTTGTCCTTGTAGTCGTAGTTGATCCTTCCGAAATAGCC
>DASZWE010000618.1:0-10472 GCA_035546735.1 Puia sp. | reverse complement strand
GTACCTGTCGTGGGATCCACGGCGCGATCCAATAAAAGGAGATGACCGGGGAAAGGATAGACGGAGCCATCCGGCTGTACGAATGTAAAGGTGGAGTCATTTGCCGCAGTCTTTTGCTGCAGCAAGGCGGAAAAACGGGCTATCTGCTTTTCATCCACCGCCACGTCTACGGCCAGTGGATTATCGGATGAGACGGTGTTCAGCAGGGTCTGCGGATAGACGGCCGTTCCCAGCTTCACCTGGGAGATACCGATGGTGCCGTCAAAAGGTGCATAGATCATGGAATATTTCAGGCTGGTCTGCGTATTGGAAACATTCGCCTGTGCCGCCTCTACCTGGCGTTTATTCGCTTCCAGATCGGCCAGCGCATGATCCAGCGTCTGACGGGCAATGGCGTCTTTCCGGGAAAGTTCGGTATACCGGTCGGCATCCTGCTGCGACTTCGCCAGGTTGGCCTTTGCGACTTCCAGATTGGCAACAGCCGCCTCGTATTGCGCCTTGTACTGCTGCTGGTCTATCTCGTACAAAGGCTGGCCCTTATGGACATGCTGGCCATCCTGGAAAAAAATATGGGTGATATTACCCGACACCTGCGGCTTGATATCCACCTGATTCAACGCGGCTACCGTCGCGGGATACTCATCATAATAGGTCGCATCGCCCGGGGCTGCCGTGTATACCCCTACCTGAACGGGCGGTGGTGTCGCAGGACCCGCGGGCTTGTCATTACCGCAAGCCATTAATCCGGATACGATGATCATTAGTCCTGTCCAACGAGTAATATTTTCCATATAATTGCGATGATTTATTGCTTGATTAATATTTGATAGTGCCTAAAGCCTTTTGTACGTCCAGCTTGCTGCTCAATACCTCGTACAATGCGTTGTTGAAATTGGATTCCGCAGTACGGAGGTCCGTTTCGGCTGTGATCTTTTCGAGATAGGCCTTGATACCGCTGCGGTACTGAAGGTCGATGGTATTATAAACATCCTGGGCCAGCGCCAGGTTATCCCTCAATATATAATAGTTGTAAAGATTGCTCTTGTAGGTGGCCAGCGCCTGCGCATACTCCGTGCTGATGGAGTTCTGCAGGTTGATGATGTCCCAGTCGATGCGGGTCAGCTGCAGCTGCGCGATCTTGATATTCTGCGTTCTTTTAGTGCCCTGGAAAATGGGAACGCTGAGCTGGATGCCTGCATAGGAGTTCGGGAAATCCTGTCTGTACAGCTTGGAGAACCGGTCGTTGAAATAATAAAGATTGTATGCGCCAAATGCCGATACGGAAGGGAGATAGCTCCACTTTTCATACTGCAGGTCCGTCTGCTGCAGCTTCTTTTGTGTCAGCAGCGACTGGTATTCTATTCTCTTGCTGTAATCCATGGTCGCCAGGGTGTCAATATATATATCGGCAGCCATCCGGGCGCTGTCATATACCAGGTGAAGGCTGTCCTTCGAAGTATAGCCCATCAGCTCTTCCAGGGCCGTGTATTTGGCTTTTAAAGCCTCTTCATTGGCCTTGCGCTGCGCCCTGGAATTGTTCAGGGCAATAGTAGCCCGTTTGTAATCCGTCTTGTCCACGAGGCCACCCTGGTATTGATTATACGTATCCTTAAGATTCCTGGCCAGACGCTCGATATCGATATCCAGTACCTGGATGGCCCTTTGGGTGAGCAGCACGTCGTAGAAGGCCTTGCTGACATTTACCACCAGGTTGATCTTATCGGTGGCAGTATACTGCCGGCTGAGCTTCAGCGCATCATTCTTTGTCCTGCTGGCCAAAAGGACATCCCTGTTAAAAATGTTCTGGGTAAGCCCGAGATTGATAACGGATGTGTTATAGGCCCCGCTGCTGACGGCGCCGCCGTTGAAATAGATCTTCTGCAGCTGGAAGTTATTCTGATAATTGGCGTTGAGGTTCAGCTGGGGAAGCCAGTCGGCCAGCTTGCTGCGGATCTGTCTGTCGGTGATCTGCTCATCCAGCAGCGACTGCTGTATAAGCGGGTAATGCTTCAGTGCAAAATCCACTACCTGTGGCAACGTTGCCTGCTGCAATACCGTATCGGGAGTTTTTTGGGCGTTGGCCGCCGGCGACAAAATGATTGATCCACTGCTGATGAATAATACATATAATATTTTTCGCATAATATAGAGGCTATAGATTATTGATTCTTCTTTACTCCAGATCACGTTCCCAGAGGCAGACAATCATTACGGATGGCAAAAATCGCGACAAATTATGGATGCACTCCACCACTGATGGATTTATGCATGGATTCCATCAAAAGTGCACAAAATTAAACAAACGTTTAAATTAAACAAACGTTTAATCAATTTTTAATTAATTTTAATTTTCAATAACCCTCACTATGTCAATTCACACTGTCCTGGGAGCCGGAGGAGTGATCGCCGATGGAGTTACCCGTGAGCTCATCCGGCATCAGATACCGGTCCGTATCGTATCCCGTCATCCTTCTGCCCATCCGGGAGCCGTTGTCCTGGCAGCAGATATGACCGATGAACGCCAGGCCCTGGATGCCATCAAAGGCTCATCCGTCGTCTATTGCTGCATCGGGCTTAAATACCAGTATGCTATCTGGCGGCACAGCTGGCCTGTCATCATGAACAACCTCATCTCAGCCTGCCGGCAGACAAATGCCCGACTCCTCTTCTTCGATAATGTCTATATGTACGGATTAGTCGACGGTCCCATGACAGAAGAGACTCCCTATGATCCCTGCAGCCGCAAAGGTGATCTGAGGGCCCGTATTGCCACGCAGCTGATGAGCGAGGTACGCAAGGGCAATATCACCGCCAGCATCGCCCGTGCAGCGGATTTCTATGGTCCCGGGGCCGACAGGACCAGCGTGTTCAACCTGCTGGTATTCCAGCGTCTTCATAAGGGTCAGAAAGCTCAATGGCTGGTCAATCCACATGCCCGGCACTCTTTTACCTATACTGAAGACGCCGTAAAGGCCCTGTATCTCCTGGGCAGCGACGAAAGCTCCTGGAACCAGGCCTGGCATCTTCCCACTGCCTCATCTCCCATGACGGGTGCTGAATATATCGACGAGGCAGCGTCTGTTATGGGCAAACCACCGCTCAGCATGGTGCTTCCCAAATGGATGATCCGTGTGGGAGGGCTGTTCGACAGGACCACTGCCGAATTGTATGAAATGCTGTATCAATATGAATATGATTACCTGTTCAACTCTTCCAAATTCGAAAGAGCATATAGCTTTCGACCTGTATCCTACGAAGAGGGCATAAAAACGACAGCCAATGCATATATGAACAGCACTGGCGTCTGAAGAGGTGCAAGGGTCCTGGAGAATGGATCAGCAACGGGCACGGAGTTAAAAACAGGTCAGATAGGAAAACCTGGTGAAAAGCTACCGAATTAATGCCATTATCACAAATAAAAGTGCCGGCCCTATAAAACCTGCAAAGCAGGCGGGAACGATTGCGTAATTAAATGCCGGAGCAGCGGCGCATATCCCCTAACTTACCGGTCATGAAAACTTTCCTAACGAAATTGCTGATGCTGTATGCCTTGTTCTGGCCCCTTTTCACCCGGGCGCAGGCGCCTGAAAAAACTATCTCCTGGTACGTACAGCATGCTCCCTTTTCCATGCAGGCGCCGGAGCTGCCTGCTATCCCCAGCCGAAATTTCTCCCTGCAGGATTATGGTGGCGTGGGGGATGGCCATACCCTCAATACCAAGGCATTTGAAAAAGCCATTGCCGCCTGTTCGGCCGCCGGAGGCGGCCGTCTGACAGTCCCGGTCGGCGCCTGGCTCACGGGTCCCATAGAGCTGAAGAGCAACATCGACCTCCACCTGGAACGGGGCGCCATGATCCTTTTCACCAGAGATCATACACAATACCGGGTAGAAGCATCCCGTGGAATATTGCGGACAGTATCCCCTATATCAGGCTATGATCTGGAAAATATCGCCATCACCGGCGAAGGCATCGTCGACGGAGGAGGTGAAAGCTGGCGGCCCGTAAAAAAAGAAAAGATGACGGCCGCACAATGGAAGGACCTGTTGGCCTCGGGGGGCGTGCTCAACAAGGAAGAGACCATCTGGTGGCCCAGCCGGGAGGCCATGGAAGGAAAAGAAAGACGGCCGGTACTGGTACAGTTCAATCATTGCAAACGGGTCCTGCTGAAAGAGGTCACTCTCCGCAACTCCCCTATGTATGTTTTTGGCCCCGATAACTGTACAGACCTTACCATGGATCATGTCACCATCTTCAATGAGTGGTGGGCGCAGAATGGGGACGGCATCGACATCGGCACCAGCCGGAATGTAGTGATCTACCGTTGTACGGTCAGCGCGGGTGACGACGGCATCTGTATGAAGTCAGGCGGGATGAGCAAGGATGGGCAGGCGGCCCTGCAAAATGTGATCATTGCCGGATGCAATGTCTATCACGCACACGGCGGTTTCGTCATCGGCAGCAATACCAATGGAGGGATGCATCGCATCTTTGTCAAGGATTGTAGTTTCATCGGCACGGATGTGGGGCTTCGCTTTAAAAGCAGCATGGGCCGGGGAGGCCTGGTGGACAGCATTTTTATACAGGATATCCATATGCGTGACATTGTTCACGAAGCCGTGCTTTTCGACACATATTACGAGAACATGCCCGCTGGCTACATAAGGGATCCCAGCAAGCCGGCGCCGACGGACAAGACGCCCGAATTCCGGGATTTCTACATCAGTCGCATCTATTGCAACGGCGCGCATACCGCCATCTCCATCACGGGGCTGCCACAGATGCCGGTGAGCAGGGTATGGTTCGACACGGTGCTCATCTCTTCCGACAAGGGGCTTGTCGCCAGCCAGGCAAAGGACATCGACCTGCATGACGTGAAGCTGATCACAAAGGCATCACCGGCGTATCAGCCGGACAATACGGCGCATATTATCATCCGTTAGGCAAAAATGAAAAATCATCCCATCCTGTCGAGACGGTCCTGGCGGGTCGAGCGGATCATTTCTGCGTAGGTCTGTTTCTTTAGCATTGCTGTCACTACACGGGCGATCCTTGCCGCACGGGTGGCTTCCGTCCTGGCGCTTCGAATCCAATTACCAAAGTAATTCTGATGCGACCTGGGCAGCTGCTTGAAATAAGCCAGCGCGCCGGGTTCGTCCGCCAGGCATTCCATCAGGTCGGACGGAGGCTCGATCTTTGCCTTGTCCACTTCCAGCTGCACTCTCAGCTTATCTCCTTTCTTTTTCCGGATAGCCTTTCTGACAGTTGCATTCAATGGCATGATAAACTCTCCCTCCCCCATGGGCAGTAAGGCCACTCCTTTTATAGCGTGATCATCGAGCTTACCTTTCACCCGGAAAGACTTTTTATTGTTCGGGATCAGCTTCCCCGCCTGTGCGGCCGTAATGACAATATAGGTCCATCCCGTCTTTTCGCCCTGCTCGGCAAACTGCAAAATGGTAGTGGTAAACTGGATCATACAGTTAAGGTAATAAAAAGGCCCCTCTCAACGAAGGGCCTGGCTGAACATTCATACAATGTCCTATACTTTAGCGGTCGCTTTCTTTTTCTTTCCCTGACCGAGGGCGGCTTCTATGCCCTTGCAGAGATTGTCGTACGTCGGCTTGCCTGTGAAAAGCTCCCCATTGATAAAGAAGGCGGGTACATCCCTCACTCCCTTATCCAATCCTTCGAGCAGATCGCTGCGTACCGACCAGCCATAGGTGCAGTCCATCAAGTTCTCCAAAAACTTCTTGTTATTGACGCCTACATCCCTGGCATATTCCCGAAGGCTGATAGCGCCCAGGCGCCGGCGATGGGCAAAAAGCGTATTATGCATCTCCCAGAATTTACCTTCTTGGGCCGCGCCGAGAGAGGCTTCCGCCGCCTTCATCGCATGTTGATGGATCTTTGTGAGGGGAAAATGACGGAAATTGAAGCGCATCTTGCCCTGGTATCTCTTCAATAGCTTATCCACCACCTCGTTCACCTTTGCGCAGGCTTCGCTTTCATAATCACCGTATTCTGTCAGTGTTACGGGAGCTTTGACGTCTCCTACGAAGATATCCCTGGTAGGGATGATCTCCACTTCTTTTGCTTTTAGTGCCATAATCTTCTATTTAACAATTCCTAATCTGTTTGGTTCAGCCTTATACGCAATTTATAAAAAAACTCCGGGTTACCCGGAGTTTTTAACATTATATAGCGTGGGTTTGATGCATTTCATTTCGAAAGACGACCACTCCGTCAAACACATCCACGAGTACGGGATGATCCCTGTCCACATCTCCAGCTAATATCTTCTTACTCAATTGATTAACAATCTCCTTCTGGATCAGCCTTTTCAGGGGCCGGGCTCCGAACTGAGGATCGAAACCGTTTTCGGCCAGATAATCCAGCGCATAGTCACTGAACTGAAGGTCGATGCCATTCTTTGCCACCATTTTACGAAGGCTGTCCAGCTGTATACGGATGATGCCCTTGATCTCGCTCTTCAGCAACGGCTGGAAAAGGATCACCTCGTCTATACGGTTGAGAAATTCCGGCCGGATGGTCTGCTTCAGCAGGTCCATTACTTCCAGCTTGGTCTTATCCATCACATCCTCCCGATTCTTTTCCGTCACATCCTCGAAATTGGCCTGGATGATCTGGCTGCCCATATTGCTGGTCATGATGATGATGGTATTCTTGAAATTCACTACCCTGCCCTTGTTATCCGTAAGCCTTCCGTCATCCAACACCTGCAGCAGGATATTGAAGACATCGGGATGGGCTTTCTCGATCTCGTCCAGCAGTATGACGCTATAAGGTTTGCGGCGCACGGCTTCCGTCAGCTGACCGCCCTCGTCATAACCTACATATCCGGGAGGCGCTCCTACCAGTCTGCTCACCGTATGCTTTTCCTGGTATTCGCTCATATCGATGCGGGTCATCATTCCTTCGTCATCGAAAAGATACTCTGCCAGCGCCTTGGCTAATTCCGTCTTGCCTACACCGGTGGTTCCCAAAAAGATAAACGATCCGATGGGACGCTTGGGGTCCTGCAAGCCGGCCCTGCTCCGGCGTATGGCGTCCGCCACGGCCGTGATCGCCTCGTCCTGACCCACCACCCTCTTGTGCAGCTCGTCTTCCAGGTTCAATAATTTTTGTTTCTCGCTCTGCATCATCTTGGCCACGGGTATGCCGGTGGCTTTCGCAACGGCTTCGGCGATATCTTCCGCATCCACCTCTTCTTTCATCAGACGGGAACCCGTATTGATGGAAGCCAGCTGACGGGAATAGTCTTCGATGATCTTCTCCTGCTCCTTGACCTTGCCATAACGTATCTCGGCCACCAGTCCATACTGTCCTTCTCTTTCTGCCTTTTCCGCAGCCAGCTTGAGATTCTCTATCTCCGCCTTGGCATTCTGCACTTTTTCCACCAGCTCTTTTTCCTGTCTCCATTTAGCCTTTAGCGTGTCCCTGCTGACGGTGAGGTTACCTATCTCCGCGCTCAGCTCCTTCAGCTTGTCCTTATCATTTTCCCGCTTGATAGCCTCGCGTTCTATCTCCAGCTGACGTATCTGTCTTTCCAGCCTGTCCAGCTCTTCGGGCATGGAGTTCATTTCCAGCCGTAGCTTGGCGGCGCTCTCATCTATCAGGTCAATGGCCTTGTCGGGCAGGAACCTGTCCGTCACATAGCGGTGAGACAATTCCACCGCTGCAATGATGGCCTCATCCTTTATGCGCACGTGGTGGTGCGTCTCATACCTGTCCTTCAGCCCTCTGAGGATGGAGATGGCGTCTTCCACGCTGGGCTCGTCGATCAGTACTTTCTGGAAGCGGCGTTCCAGCGCCTTGTCCTTTTCGAAGAACTTCTGGTATTCGTTCAGGGTAGTAGCTCCAATGGCGCGAAGCTCCCCGCGGGCCAGGGCCGGCTTGAGGATATTGGCGGCATCCATAGCTCCTTCTCCCCCGCCAGCGCCAACGAGCGTATGTATCTCATCGATGAAGAGAATGATCTCCCCGTCGCTGCCGCTGACCTCTTTCACGACGCTCTTCAGCCGCTCTTCAAACTCTCCCTTGTATTTCGCACCGGCGATCAGCTGGCCCATATCCAGTGCATAGATCACTTTGGAGCGCAGGTTCTCGGGGACATCCCCGTTGACGATACGATGGGCCAGCCCTTCGGCAATGGCTGTTTTACCCACGCCAGGCTCGCCTACGAGTATGGGATTATTCTTACTGCGACGGGAGAGGATGTGCAGTGTTCTGCGTATCTCCTCGTCACGTCCAATAACAGGATCGAGCTTACCCTGACGGGCCAGCTCATTCAAATTTTTTGCATATTTGTTCAGGGCATTGAAGGAGGTCTCCTGTGTCTGGGAAGACACGGTAGAACCTTTCCGAAGGTCCCTGATAGCTGCTATCAGCCCCTTTTCCGTCAGCCCGGCATCCTTTAATAGTTTAGCGGTGTTATCATTTCCCTGTACGAGGGCCAGGAGAATATGTTCGATGCTGACAAATTCGTCGCCAAATTGTTTCAGGTCCGAGCCGGCCCTCAACATAACGTTGTTCACGTCACGACTGATTGTCTGGGCGGGCTCACCGCCACTGACCTTGGGCAGCTTCCCAATGCTTTCGTCAAGTTTCGATTCTACGAAATTGACGTTCACATTATTCTTTTTCAACAGAAATTCTACCAAAGAATCGTCTTCACTCAGCAACGATTTGAGCAAATGTTCCGTTTCGATAACGGGGTTAGCCCTTTCAAAAGCCAATTGCTGCGATCGGGAGACCGCCTCCTGTGCCTTGATGGTAAAATTATTCAGGTTCATATAGTTACTTTTTCCTTTTTCCTTAAAAATTACACTAAACTTGTGGGACAAAATCTAATCCAAAAGCTTAACCCGGCAACTATGTCATATAAAGTTAGTTTGATCTGTCTACAATTCAGCTTCATTTTAGCCTTTCTGCTATTCTGTCGGCCCGTCTCCGCTCAAACGGATTTTGGTGCAGTAGATCAATTACTTAAACAAAATCAAAAGGAACTGGGGAATAATTTCGTCGCCCTGGTCTGGAAGGACGGGAAAATTATTTACCAAAAACAGGGTAATGCAGATTTTACGCCCAGGACACAGGCGCCCATTACCGCCTCCGGCAACTGGCTGACGGCCGCCGTGGTAATGACCTTCGTGGACGAGGGCAAGCTGTCGCTGGACGACAAGGTAAGCAAGTATCTCCCTATATTCTCCAAGTATTCCAAGGGCTATATAACCTTACGGAACTGTCTCACCAATACCACGGGCATTCGGGCCGACGGGAAGAACAAATTTGAAAGCCTGGAAGAGCAGGTGAACGACTACGCCTCCAAAAGGGACATCGTAGCCAATCCTGGCAAGGAATTTCATTACAGCTATGTGGGTCCCAATATCGCCGCCCGGGTGCTGGAGGTGATCTCCAAAAAAAGCTTCGACCGCCTGGTTATGGAGCGTATCACCCGACCGATGAAAATGCGTAGCACTACTTTCGTCAATGACGAGGGCGGTGCTGTCAATCCTGCCGCCGGCGCCAAATCCAGCGCTCTGGATTATATTACCTTCATGTCCATGCTGCTGAATAATGGAGTTTTCGAAGGAAAAAGGATCCTCAGCGAGAAGTCGGTGGCCGAAATGGAAGCTTCACAATTCGCCGAGGTCCCGGTCAAATACATTCCCAAGGGGCTACAGGGAACGCACTACGGGCTTGGGTGCTATATCACCGAGTCCAGCGGAGCGGGCGTCTCGGGCGCGCTTGCATGTCCCAACCTGGAAGGCACGATACCCTTTATGGATAAATGCAGAGGCTATGCGGCCATCCTTATTGTCGACAAGCCGGCGGAGGAAAAGAAATCCCTGTACCAAAGCCTGAAGAACCTGCTGGATCAGGCCATCGGTGGCGGCTGCAAATGATCTATTCCTTCTTTACCAGCACGATCCGGTTGTGATCGGCTTTGTATAGCTGCTCATAAAATTTGACGAGGCCATTATAGTCCGACGGAGGGAATCGACCCATGGATTCTTCCCAGGTGCGGTAATATATTATCTTATCCGGCATGACCTTTACGGAAGTCGTGAACTTTCCAAATTTAGAGTCGATATGCGTGTCCTGGGGAACGGCTTCCGGCTGGTATCCGGTGGGAATATTGATGGTAATGCTATCGATGTCCCTGAAAGCCTGGTCCTTTACAAAATCGTACTGCCGGGCGGAATCCTGTGGCAGGCGAAAGTTGCTTCTGTCGAACAGGTTAGGATTGATAAATAACCGCCGCCCCGTAATATTTGCGTAGTTGGGAGAAACCACGTGCAGGTATTCCTTTACGGTGGGAAGCGCTCCCTTATTCTCCTCATAGTGACTCTTTTCCACTTTGTAGGTAGGCAAATGGAAAAGACCGTTCAGGTATTTCTCCCGCTCTTCGTCCGAGGCGCCATACATAAGGCCATGAGGACCTTCCTC
>DASZWE010000617.1:0-11199 GCA_035546735.1 Puia sp. | reverse complement strand
GAGCGGTCGCCGGAGTGGAAGTGAAAAATATGACATTGCAGGTCTCTACGGATATTTCCTCTGTCATTTATATTGAAGAACTGAGGGAATTCAGCGTTTAACTTGATTTCATCAATGGGTGTGATATCGAAGCAAAGGTCGATGTCTTCCGGAAATTCTTTGGTGCTTGCAAAGCTGCCGTCTATGTATACTGTCTGTCCGCCGCAGGAATGAAATATACGGAAGAAGGTCAGTGCGTTGGCGACGAGGTGTCGTCTTCGCGGGTTGGCGGCAAAATGGGTTAAGAACTTTTCATAGGTCAAACTGACGGTCCGGTAAAGATTTCCATTGGAATTGAAATGCAAGGCCATGAGCGGTTGTTTTGGTTTTTTGGCACATTATGGCGCCTCCGTCACCATAATGGCGGTTGTCATGATTGTTAAGCATCTTCGCAAACAGTTTGGTTGTTAAAATCAGAAATAGCAAGTTGCTGGAGTAAGGTTGGTAAATCTAAAATACAACAAATTTGTTGTGTTTATCTAAAAATAGGGCGGGCGATCTGGCGGTTAATTTTTGGCGTCAAAATTTTTATTGTAAATCAATCGTTTATGGAGGGGCCTTAAAAAATTAATCTTCTATTTCTTTGGAACATCGCCTGAATTCATCCTACCTTTGCACTCCTTTCCAAAGGCGGCCTGCCGGCTGCCGGGTAGAAGGGCCTTCAATGCCGCCGGGTTAGCGACGGCTTCATGTAAAAAAACAAGACAATGAGCAAATTACATTTCACCACCAAACATGCGAACGAGGCTACCGTTAAACGCGACTGGTATGTTGTGGACGGTACTAATCAAACCGTAGGTCGCGTGTGTTCCAAGATTGCCGCTGTACTGCGGGGTAAGAACAAGGCCTACTACACTCCTCACGTAGATTGTGGAGATTTTATCATTTTTATCAATGCTGACAAGGTTAAATTCTCCGGTGACAAGCTGGAAGACAAGATCTACATCAACTTCTCCGGCTATCCTGGTGGCAAGAAGGAAGAGTCTGCCAAGAGCCTTCTGAAACGCCGTCCGGAGGCTGTGATCGAAAGGGCTGTAAAGGGTATGCTCCCTAAGAACCGCCTGGGTCGCAAGATGGTCAAAAAGTTATTCGTGTATGCCGGCGCCGAGCATCCGCACGCTGCACAGCAACCCAAAACATTAACCTTCTAATTTTTCAGATAAATGGAAAAGCAAAAAAATGCAGTTGGTCGCCGTAAAGAGGCTGTAACCCGTGTGTTCCTTAGCAAGGGCGAAGGCAAGATCACGATCAATGACAAGGATTATAAACAATATTTCTCTCTGGTATATCTTCAAAACCAGGTAGAGCTTCCGCTCAAGACGGTGCAGCTGTCCGACAAGTACGATGTGAAGATCAATGCTGCCGGCGGTGGTATGAAGGGTCAGGCTGAAGCCTGCAAGCTGGGTATTGCCCGTGCGCTGCTGGAAGTCAATCCCGAGTTCCGTCCTGCTCTGAAGGCGGCCGGTCTCCTGCGTCGTGACCCCAGGTCTGTTGAACGTAAGAAGCCGGGTCGTAAGAAAGCGAGAAGAAGCTACCAGTTCAGCAAACGTTAACCATCTGCCCAATCAAGGCGGGCCTTGTGTCTGCCGGGCGCAAATAAATCGATCACCTAAAACTTCCGGCCGGCTGGTCTTCGGACGGCCGGAAGCCCAAAATAAACAAAATGGAAAATAACACTTCATTACAACAGCAGCTCCTTGAAGCAGGTGTCCACTTCGGCCACTTGCGTAAGAAGTGGAATCCCAAGATGCTGCCTTACATTTTTGCTGAAAAGAAAGGCATCCATATCATCGATCTGAACAAGACTACCGAGAGCCTGCAGGAAGCAGCGGCGGCGCTGAAGCAGATTGCCAAGAGCGGTAAGAAGATCATGTTCGTCGGTACCAAGAAACAGGCTAAAGAGATCGTTACCGAGTCTGCGAAGAAGGTGAACATGCCTTTTGTCACCGAGCGTTGGCTGGGTGGCATGCTGACCAATTTCAATACGGTGCGGAAGAGCGTAAAGAAGATGCAGAGCATCGAAAAGATGCTGAATGACGGTACTTTCGACAGCATCACCAAGAAGGAGCGTCTGACCCTGGCGCGTGATAAGGACAAGATGGAGAAGGTGCTGGGTGGTATCGCTCAGCTGGGACGTGTACCTGCCGCCCTCTTTATCGTAGACATCGGTCATGAGCACATCGCGCTGGCGGAAGCCAAACGCCTGGGTATTTCGACCTTCGGCATGGTGGATACCAACTGCGATCCCAATAAAGTAGACTTTGCCATTCCTTCGAATGACGACGCTACCAAGTCTATTGCCATCATCGTAGGTTATGTCACTGCCGCTATCGCCGATGGTCTGGCTGAAAGACAAGCCGCCAAGGAAGAGGATGTGGAAGAGGCTGGCAGTGATGAGAATGAAAAGAAGGCAGCCCGTATCCAGGCGGAAGCGGAAAATGAGGCAGCCCGTGCACGTGGAGAGAAGGTGAAAGGCAGCAGCCAGCCCAAGCGCAGGATACCGAATTCCGGTCCTCGTCGCACAGGCGCGGCCCGCTAGGCTGCCGCCTGCCGCTTGCAGCCGGCAGGCAATCAAATATGAGTTTGCCAGACCGCAGGTCTGGCGACAAAACGAAAATCTTAAAAATTTAATAGCATGTCAACTGCAACTATTACAGCAGCCGATATCAATAAGCTGCGCCAGACAACGGGCGCCGGCATGATGGATTGCCGTAAGGCACTGGTAGAAAGCGATGGCGATTTTGAAAAGGCCATCGACTACCTGCGTAAAAAGGGACAAAAAGTTGCTGCTCTTCGCAGCGATCGTGAGGCCAAGGAAGGTGTCATCATTGCTACCACTACTCCTGATAACAAGACGGGTTTTATCGTTACCCTGGCTTGTGAAACGGACTTTGTGGCCAAGAATGCGGACTTTATCGCATTTGCGCAAAGCATCGTTGCCGTAGCGCTGAAAAATAACGTTAAGTCCCTGGAAGAGCTGCAGGCCGCCAAATTGGATGGTGTAGCGGTATCCGACAAGATCAATGACCAGGTGGCCAAGATCGGGGAAAAGGTACAGCTGACCCGCTTTGAAAGAGTAGATGCGGAAGGTGTAGCTGCCTATATCCATGGCGCCTATCGCATGGGCGTTCTGGTAGGTCTGACCAAGAATACGCCTGCTGTGCTGGAAGCCGGTAAGGACCTGGCTATGCAGATCGCAGCCATGAATCCCGTCGCTGTAGATCCGGACAGTGTTCCTGCCGAGGTGGTAGCCCGGGAAAAGGCCATCGTGACCGAGCAGATCAAGAATGATCCGAAAATGGCGGGCAAGCCTGATGAAATGATCGACAAGATAGCTGTCGGCAAGCTGAATGCCTTTTTCAAAGAGAATACCCTCACTGCACAGGCATTTGTAAAGGATGCTTCCAGGACGGTGGGAGATTACCTGAAGGGTGTGGATGCGGCCGTAAAGGTTACGCAGTTCAAAAGAGTTCAACTTGGATAAATAAATGAAAGGGGGCTTCGGCCTCCTTTTTTTTACCCTATATTTGTGGCCATGAACCGCCGATGTGCGGTTCGTCCAAAGGACAGACATTAGCCATTTGCGGGAATTGGGCTATTTTTGTTTGAAGACCAATTCCCGAACAAATAAGATTCATCCGACATGGTGCCTAAGTACAAGCGTATTCTACTGAAATTATCCGGTGAAGCATTGATGGGAGATAAGAGTTTTGGGTTTGATAATGCTGTCATCGCCCAATACGCAAAGGATATCAAAAGCATCGTAGAATTGGGAGTACAGGTAGCCATTGTCATCGGCGGAGGAAATATTTACCGTGGGATGAATGAGGCGGAGACGGGTATTGAACGGGCGCATGGCGACTATATGGGCATGCTTGCCACGGTGATCAATGGAATGGCCATGCAGGCGGGACTGGAAAAGATCGGTGTATATACCCGGCTGCAGAGCGCCATCAAAATGGAACAGATTGCGGAGCCCTATATTCGCAGAAGGGCTATCCGCCACGTAGAAAAGGGCCGCGTTGTAATTTTTGGCGCGGGTACGGGTAATCCTTATTTCACAACCGATACGGCCGGTTCGCTCCGCGCCATCGAAATAAATGCAGAGGTGATCCTGAAAGGCACGCGTGTAGACGGTATCTATACGGCGGATCCGGAAAAAGACCCTTCCGCCAAGAAGTTCAACTCCATCACTTTCCAGGAATGCATTTCCAAAAACCTGCGGGTGATGGACATGACTGCTTTTACCCTGTGTATGGAAAATCAGCTGCCCATTATTGTCTTCGATATGAACAAGCCCGGAAACCTGCTCCGCGTAGTGAGGGGCGAAAAGGTTGGAACCCTGGTAAAAGGCTGATTGTGTGAAGTTTGCGAAAGGTGGCAAATCCATTTGCATATCTGACCAAAGCATTGTAATTTAATGGCTTATAGCCCGCCTGTCCTGTCGGACGAACTGCTAAAAGCGGTTGCTGGCGTGTTTTTTTCGTGCTTCCTCCTTGTCCCCGAAGGACCAGACATTGTCCTGACGAACCTGCGGTTCGTTATCCAGGACGTTAAGTTGATATTCCCTTGAAAAACGTGGTATAACTTTTTATCTATTCATCCCTGAAAGCCAATGTGTGTATTTTTGGTAACCAATAGTTCCCTACCGTTATGAACGCCTTAATCAATCTGGACATTATTTTGGGATTTCAGCTGACCATGGGTCTGCCTGAGATCATCATTGGACTGCTCGGGGCTCTTATCCTGGGCTTCACCATTCATTTTTTCTGGAATTCGAAAAAGATCCTTCGCATCAGCGATCCTTCCGCCCATGCCGGCATCAGCGATAACGACAACTGGAAGCTGAAGTATTACAATGATATGGACATGCAGGAAAGGGCGCAGCAACTGCTGCGTGAAAAGCTTACGCAGTCCCAGGAGAGCGAGCAGATACTTGGTATCGAGCTGGAAGAGACGCGTAAGGAAATAGAATCCCTTCGCCGCGAGCTGGAAGAGACGCGCACCGAGCTGGATGATGCGCAGTACCGGGTCTCCAAGGTTTCGGAACAGCAGGCACAGATGGCGGCTAACGCCGCAGCGGTAGCTGCGGAACCGGCCAATGCTTATCTCGCCCAGCTAAGGTCTGCGCAGGAGAAGCTGCTGGAGCATAACAACAGTATCGCCCGTCTGCTGGAGCAGACAGAGCTGTTGGGTCAGGCGGAGAGAAAGATCATGGATCTGCAGGTAAAGAATGAAGAGCTGGCGGATGAGCTTCGGCAGTCCCAGCAACTGATCGTAGAGAAGGAGAGTGAGATCAGCTATCTCCGTCATCAGAAAAAGCTGGCGGAAGAAATGAGCCTTCGTCTCGACAAGGCGTATGAAGAGTATAATTCCCTACAGGAAAAGCTGGTCAAGCTGCAGGCCTATATTACCCAGCCGTATAAAAAAACCGCCGACTACGACGAGCTTAAGGAAGCCTATTTCAAGATGGGCAAGGAGCACGATGAGATGAAGCTGCGTCATATCTCGCTGAGGGAAGAGAACCAGCGTCTGACACGCATCCTGGCTGATACGGAAGAGAAGCTGAAGGAGGCTAATTTTCAACGCCAGCAATCCCAGAAGCGGGCTGCGTTCCTGGAAGAGCTCAACCATGATCTGCAGGAGATCTCCGAACATAATAAAAAGATAGAGAGTCAATTGCGTCGTGTCTCCGACATGGAGGCGCTGCTGGCCCGGATCGCGGGTTCGCCGGGCGACGAAATGCCTAAATAAATGATCTACCTTCGTGGGTGATATGTCATCCAATATTGCCGATATCAGAACAGACTACAGGCGGCAGTCCTTCTCAGAGAAAGACGCCTTGCCGGACCCTTTTGCCCAGTTCGGGAAATGGTGGAAGGAAGCGCTCGACTCCCATATCGATGAGGTGAATGCCATGACGCTTGCGACGGCTTCGGCGGATGGCATGCCTGATGCGCGGATCGTATTACTGAAAGGTTTCGATGCGCAGGGGTTTACCTTCTTTACCAATTACAACAGCGCCAAGGGCAGTGAGCTGCTGGAGAATCCCCGCGCCAGCCTTGTCTTTTTCTGGAAGGAGCTGGAGCGGCAGGTGCGTATCAGCGGGTTGGTGGTAATGGTCAGTGCGGCGGAAAGTGATGCTTATTTCAACAGCCGGCCGGAGGGAAGCCGTATCGGGGCCTGGGCTTCGCCTCAGAGTGAATTCATTGAAGACCGGGAATGGCTGGAAGAAAATGAAAGGAAGATAAGGGAGCAGTTTCCGGATGGGGTGATCGAGCGTCCTTCACATTGGGGTGGCTATCGGGTCAGGCCAACGAAGGTGGAGTTCTGGCAGGGGCGTCCCAACAGGCTGCACGATAGAATACTTTATAGTCTGGAAAAAACGGGTAGGTGGAAGGTCGGGCGACTGGCGCCATAGACACCAGCCTCCCGTCATACGTAGGTATCGTTATTTGCCTTCTTTCTTCGCGGGCGCTGATTTTTTTGCAGGCTTTGCCGGGCGGCTCTTACCATAAGAGCCTTTGAATATCTTTCCTTTTTTGGTTTTTTTATCTCATCTTCCAATTTAATTTGCTTTTTAGAACGCTATGAACGTACTCGTTGCGTGTGTGATGTATATAAACTATAAAAAGCCCCGCTACCGTGCTATGATGCCTGGTATCGGAGCTGCGGCCCACTTTCGCAGGCCGATCCAAATGTGCCGGTTATAATTTAGCAGACAGCTCTTTACCTGCCTTGAACTTAGCTACTTTCTTGGCTTTGATCTTGATAACAGCGCCAGTCTGGGGATTGCGTCCGTTACGGGCGGCTCTCTTGGAAACAGAGAAAGTACCGAAGCCTACCAGCGTAACCTTTCCGCCGCCTTTCAGCGTTTTGGTAACTGCTTCAACGAAGGAATCCAGGGAAGTATTTGCCTGTGTTTTTGTGATGCCTGCATCATCGGCGATCTTTGCGATTAATTCAGCTTTGTTCATAGTGTAATTTTTTTTGTAATTAGCTGCAACAAATATACCCGCTTTTTGCATCCAACAAAATTTTTTTAACCTTTCCGGCAGGTGGGCTCAGCCCTCCCGAAACCGCGTGGGACAAGGATTAGACGGGATCGCGCTTCGTAGAATTCCTATGGCAAAGTTACGCCCGGTGGCTGAAACCCTTGCCAGATCTATGTTCCACGGCCCGTTGGCTGAAATCCTTTGCGGGCAAGGATTTGAAAAGAATTTACAACAAATTTCAATTCGCCCAACTTTTTTTAATTCTTTTCCACAAATAGTGCACAACCTTTTGCCCGGCGAAGTGCCTGCGGCACCTGGCTTTTACACGGGCGCTAATTTTCCGTCCTTCGGACAAAACGCCCGTGGCGTTTTAAAGTTCCGTAGTCATCAATGTCCGGAAGGCGATAAATCCATCTCCCCATTTGTCCCAGGCGGCCCGCTGCAGGCCGGGGGCAAACCCGATCAGGAATTGCTCATACCGGTGGAGGTCGGTGGTAAAGTATTGTATTATAAAGGTGGGGCCTTCTTCTTCATCCTGGTCCAGCAGACGGAACATCCGCCAGTCGTCGAAAAGCCCTGTCTCCATGTGCCGGACAATATGTTCCTCTTTTTGCCAGAGAAGCCATTTTTCCAGGATGCTCCAGCGTATCTTGCAGGTGACGTTATAGACGATCATTTCAATTCTTCTTTTTTAAAGCCAGCTGTAGGGGTGCTGTCGGGCAGACATTATTCCCGCGACTCCCGGATGGATCTCAGCATGTTTAAACATAGCCGGATCAACAGGATCAGCACCACTATAATAGCGGTCCAAAGATATATTCCTTTATAGTTCCGGGATGATTTTGCGGGAGTCAAAGGATAGATATTGGTGGATGTAAGCGGACCGGGCATAAGGGCCGCCGGCTCCTGGCTTACGGTGTCGACGAAATATCTGAGGTCATATTTTGGTGTCAGGGCGTGCTTGTCTCCCACGAGGAGCTCATATTTTCCCGGCTCCAGCCAGGTAAGCAGGTACCGCTCCAGCTGACTGGCTTCTACTTTGTCCAGGACGAGCGGCGTATTGTCCTCATTGCTGATGTCCAGTAATAAGGATCGTGATCTTACCGGCCCGATGTCGAAAGAAAGCCTGTCAGGAGCGAGTACTATATCATCGGGAAGAGGGTGTTTCTCATCGTCGAATAAGAAGCCTGACCTATTGAAAAATTTCGGACTTTTTACATGCAGGGTAAGATGTTCCACCAGATAAGGCTGCCGGAAGCTGATGGTAATATAGCTGTGATGATCACTGCTGTCCTTTTGGCTGATCACGGGAGGCGGTACTGACCGGTAGCGCCGGACGCCGGCGTGTTGTGTAATGATACCCGCACGAATTATATTCAGCGGAAATACATCCTTGTCTTCCTGCGTGATCTTGAAATAGTGATAATTGCCTGGAGGGAACTTCAGTACCATTTCATAGTTGGGCAGATCGGAGGCAGGCGGTAATGCCTGGATATGTTCCTTGATGGCGAACCATTTTTTCCCGTCATTGCTGCCACTGAGCGTCCAGTTGCGGGTGGAAGCGCTCGGGCTTATTTGCAACACCAATGAACCTACCGTCCCTCCCGACCAGTTGCCGATCCGGACATCACCTGTGCTGTCCCCTTTTTGCGCCGGCAGGATGGGAAATTCGATAAAGCTTTCTCCCTGATAATTGGGGAAGTCCGTACGCAACACATAGGGGATAAAAACACCTGGCGTAACGTTAGCAGACCCGACTGGCACAGGAGACTGGATGTGTGAGGGCCAGGAGCCGGCGCGGGAGATGCGAATGTCGGAGAGGTCTCTGTTGCACCTGGCCAGTACCTCGGGGGTGAGGATGATCCTGTAGAATCCTGCCCGGGTGATGGTGTCTATTGGCGCCTTGCAGGCGAAGGAGTCTTGTGTCCGGGCTGGTGGTGTTTGACCCGGCGCCTGGACTGAAAACGACAGTCCTGCCATTGTGATCAGCAGCGTGACCTTAAGCAGACCTTTTTTCTTCATCTTCTATAATGATTTTTTTCAATCGTTGGTACATAAAGCTAACTACTAACAATAAGACGCCGAGACAGAAGAAGGCGGCTATTTTTCCCGCGACGGGTATATTACGAATGTCGATGAGGAAGAGCTTGAGCAGGGTAATAGAGAACAGGACCAGCGATATGATCCGTAAGGGCTTGAATTTGTTACGCATGCCCAGCCACATGAATGCAAAGGAGGACAATCCCCATAGGATGGGCAGTCCCGTCTTGAGGTATATCCTGTCGATGGTGCGGATGGGGTGATCGCTGTCGTATAAGAAATGATTTACCAGCAGCTCTACTTCCGCGCTGAGGAAGGTTACGATCACGATACATATCAGCCAGCTAAAGGCCCTGGGAGGGGGCACGGGGTCCAGCTTATCCTTTCTCCACCAGGAGATGCACTGGCGGATGATCAGGGCCACCAGCAGGGCGCTGGCCCAGTGTGGGATAAATTGTACCTGGTTCCCGTTCTGCAGCAGGGTTTCCTGTATCTCATACGTGGGTTGGATCATGGCCAGGTACAGGATCACAGAAAGAATGATCAGCGCGGACGCATACAGTGTGCTGGTAAACCAGCGCCATCTGCTTCCGGCGAGTACGATGCTATACGCCCAGATGTACCCATAGAGAACGAGGTATAAAGTGGAGAGCCTGGCGCCAGGGTAAAAGTGATCGAATTGATAGGTGATCTCCAGGGCGCCACCCGCGAAGAGCAGCAAGCTGGCAACGATGATCATTGCCTGGTTCGTAATCCTGTCGATGCCGGTGGGCGTTGCTGTGCCGGCTGTGGCGGGCTCGGGTCGTCTGCGGAGGAAGAATATCATATAACAGCAGGCGGCGGCGTACAGGGTGGTCATCAAACCCTTGTTGAATATAATGGGCAGGGGCCTGTTGTTTATGCCATACACGACCGTCCAGTCCATTACGAGGCTCACCAGCATGGCAACCCATACCAGCAGGGAGGCGAACCCGATGATGCGAAGTCCGGACTTACGACCAAGCCAGTAGAGGAGAACGGCTTCGGAAGCCCAGAACAATGTAATATAATGTCCATGCAGCTGGATAGGGGCTGTGAGCGAAATAAAGGTCAGGGTAATGCCGATGAGCAGATAGAGGATATTGCTGTCCACTTTCTTTTTCCGGAAGAGGAAATAGGAAGATGTCAGGTTGAACACGGCCATGCAGGCGCTGAACAGGCCCTGGTATTTTGCAAGATCCATGGCTGAGAGTAAATACAGACCGGCGGCAAAATACAGACAGGTGTTGGCGAGCAGGATACCGAAGTCGAATGCGATGAATTTTTTATTCTCCCGGATGTTGTGCGCGATGTTGATCAAAAAGAAAAGGATGTAGAAGGCGGTGGCGAATACAAGGGCGCCCTGGTAAGTAGCGGTCGTCGACTGATCCGGGGACAGGGTGGCCAGCCAACTGGCAAACAGGATAGCGGTAAATCCGAAGGCCAGCGTGTTCAGCACCCGCCAGGACTTGCGGTAGGAGATGACCAGCAAGCCGGTATTGAGGATGAGCAGATAGCTGAACAATACCTTGTAGTTGCCTTCGCCATTCCTTACGAGGAAGGGTGTTACAAAACCGCCTACCAGCGCAATGACGGCCAGCTCCTGGCGATCGTATAACAGGGACAGGATGACGGCAAATGCCGTGATCACGAGCATGATGATGAAGGACACGGTCTGATTGACAGCATCGGATGCGCTGAATAAATGATAGGGATGATAGGCCAGCGCTATGGAAAAATAAAAGATGGCCAGGCCGCCTCCCACCAGCACGGAGCTAAAGGCTTTGTAGCTGTTGCGGAGATAATGGGCAATGCCCACCAGGATGCCGCCGCAAAGGATCCCGATACCTACGCGGCCGGCGGGGCCGATCCATTCATTGTCGATGGCATATTTTACAAAAAATCCGATGGCGAGCACCAGCACGCCAATACCAATCTTGCTGACGAGGTTCTCGCCGATGAATTTTTCCAGGTCGGGATGTTTTTCGAAAAAGCTCCGGGGGGCTGTGTAGCCGGGGCCGGCGGGTGTGCCGCTACGGCTGGTGATGGGGCCGCTGCTGCCTTGTCTGCCCTGGCCGGTGCTGCTTCCGCTGCCGGGGATGGCGTC
>DASZWE010000616.1:0-5941 GCA_035546735.1 Puia sp. | reverse complement strand
CTCCAGCCCCAGCGCCTTCAACACATAGCTTGGTTCCAAAGACGCAGAAGTACAAGCCGACCCCGACGACAAAGCCACCTCCTTATTGATCATCGTAAGCAGCCCCTCCGCCGACACATATTGAAAAGATAAATTGGTAGTTCCCGGTAGCCGATGCACCCGGCTTCCATTGACATGTACCAATGGTATTCCCAACAACCCATTCTCCAGCCGATCCCTCATGGCCGCTATACGCAGTGTCTCTTCCCCCATCTCCATCCGCGCCAGCTCACAAGCCTTCCCAAACCCCACAATAGCCGGCACATTCAACGTACCGCTGCGCATACCCCGCTCATGACCACCCCCATCCATCTGGGCCGTCAGCCGCACCCGGGGATCCTTCCGGCGTACATACAGCGCTCCCACACCTTTGGGACCATACAGCTTATGGGCGCTGATAGCCATCAGGTCGATGCCGTCCTTATTTACATCCACCGGCACCTTCCCCACCGCCTGGGCCGCATCTGCAAAAAAGAGCACCCCACGGCTCCGCGCAATTTGACTGATCTCCCGGACAGGCTGTATCACCCCGATCTCGTTGTTCGCATACATGACGGAAATAAGCACCGTACCAGGGCGGATCGCCGCCTCCAGCTCCGCAAGATCGATCAGCCCCTCCCTGTTCACAGGCAGATACGTTACCTCGCCCCCCAATTTCTCTATATGATGACAGGTATCCAGCACAGCCTTATGCTCTGTCGCCACCGTAATGACATGATTCCCCTTGACCGCATATAGCTCAAACACCCCCTTTATCGCCAGGTTATCCGCCTCCGTGGCCCCGGACGTAAAGACGATCTCCTTCGTCTCCGCCCCTATCAGCCTGGCTATCTGCTCACGCGCCAGCTCCACCGCTTCCTCCCCCTCCCAGCCATACGCATGCGTCCTGCTGGCCGCATTTCCAAACCGCTCGGTAAAATAAGGCAGCATCGCCTCCACCACCCGCGGATCGCAGGGAGTAGTAGCATTGTTGTCAAAATAGATGGGTAGCTTCAGCATGGCCCTCAGTAATATATGAACTGCAAATTTACCGATTCAGCGTATTTTTATCGCTACAATTCATTCTCATGCGAAAAGTCGAACACATTGGCATCGCCGTCAAAGACCTCACCGTATCCATCCCCCTCTTCGAGACCCTGCTCGATACCCCCTGCTACAAGACGGAAGAAGTCGACAGCGAAAAAGTGACCACCGCCTTCTTTCGCAAAGGAGAAACAAAGATCGAGCTGCTGCAGGGCCAGGATCCCGACAGCGTCATCACCCGCTTCATCGAAAAGAAGGGAGAAGGCATACACCATATCGCCTTTGACGTAGCCGATATTTACGCTGAAATGAAAAGACTCGAAGAGGCAGGATTCACCCTCCTCAACCCCCAGCCAAAGCCAGGGGCCGATAACAAGCTGATCTGCTTCCTCCATCCCAAAGACACGAACTCCGTATTGATCGAGCTGTGTATGGAACGGCCGGCCGCCGGATAAGCCCTATTCCGCACAGATGATCTTACCCACCACGATCTTCGACTTGGCGAATACACGATCATCTTTTCCCGTGACCCATAGGGTATTGCTGGCCACGGAACCCAGACGAGGCATACAGGTAGGAATATCCTTATTGCTGAAGAGCGCCTTGCGTGTGTATTTCCCGGACATCATGTCCAGGTCCACCTGGTAACAGGACGACATGCCAAACCTGCTCGTAGCCTTGATCTTCTTTCCCGGTTGCAGCACATCCGCATTGGCGATGTTGTCATTGAAAAATATATGTACCACCCCCTTGCCGGGCATGCTGCTGAATCCCGCATAGAAAGGCCTGCTGTCCGCTGCGTCAAAAAATCCCCAGACATTAAAACCCATACCCCCGCTGGCATGCCCTATCTGTACGGACTCCGTCTGGCTCTTTGGCAATACATGCAGCCATTCGATATTACCCGAGGCCGACAGCTTGCTCATATAAAGGTCCCCGCAATAGTAGTTGACATACGTGTTGTAATTCCAGGAACCCGCAGCATTGGGACCAAACCCGGGAGAGTAATAGGACGTTTCCACCACCCGGCGATTATACGATTCCGCCAAAATCACCAGGCCATTGTCCGGCGTGACATAAAAATTCCGAAAAACAAGATTCGCTACCAGCCCCTCATCTTCATCCTTGTCCTTATCCTTGTCTTTTTTCTTGTTCTTATCGTTCTTGTCGTCATCGTCAGCCTCTACCACCGATATCATGGAGCTGTTCAGATCCATCTTCGACGTCAGCATCACATTCCCCGTCGCGGGGTCGAGACGCTGCACCAGCATGCCGTTGATCAGCTTGCGCTTTTTCTCATTGCTGTAAAAGGCAGCCAGCACGAGCTCATTCTTCAGCTGTATCATCTTGCCCGTCACCAGGTACTTCCCATCGATGTCCGTTACCAGCTCCCTGATCATCTTCCCCTGCAGGTCATAGATCCGGATATTATAATTCTTAAATATTAGGTTCTTGTCTTTCTTCTTCTTACCCTCCTCGTATTCATAGATCCTGCCGATGAGGATGGCGCTGCCGGAGGATGTATATACGAAGTCCTGCACCTGGAAGGTCTTCGGGTCAAACTCATTGGAAATATTCAACGGCTTGCCCACAGGCCGGAGGTTGGCGTCCATCATCTTGATCTCATAGCGGTTCTGCTCCTTACCCGTATAGGTGCCCGTCAGCACCATTTTGGAGCTGTCTTCGCTCAACGTGATAGTATAGTCTATCTCCTCCTTTTTATCATTCTTTTGCCAGGCATAGATCTCCTGCCAGTCGCCCTTCATATTGCCCGACCCCTTATCGATCTCCGTCGCATACAGATGCAGGGAATTGTCCTTTTTCTCGTAGTTCGTGGCGAAAAGAAAAAGCTTGTCATGAAAGAGGAACAGCCTGTCGAAATCCTTTCCCTTCAGCTCTTTGTCAAAGTCATTTCGATAGAGCTCCGCCATATTGCCGTCCAGCTTCACCAGTATGCTGGACCTGCGCAATCGGCTGCTGAAAAAGCCGACCTTCGTCAGGTTATGGGATTCTTCCATATAGATGCCCGACTTATCGGTATAGATGATACTGAGGTCGGTGCTGCTTCGATGCATTTTGAATTCTTCTCCCCAGGAGACCTTTGTTTGGGAGAAGCCGTAAAGGGAAAGACATACCAGTGTCAGGGTTGACAGAAGTTTCATAGATATTGGTTTAGCGTTTGGACGGACCAAAGGTCCGGGCATCAAAATAAAAGAAAAAGGCCAATAATCCAAGCCGGTCGATCTTTAATTTCTTACTACATTAGACAGTAAATGAACCGAGCCAGGCCCCTCTCTCCCTCCGGATGGCTGACCTCCGGCATCCGGCTGTTGGCCCTCATCGCTGGCTTACTGCCGCTGGCGCTGACCTGCCCGGCTCAACTATTGCCCATCCGGAACTATACCATCAAAGAGGGGCTCAGCAGCAACAACATCTACGCCGTCCTTCGCGACACAAGAGGCATACTCTGGGTGGGCACCAACAACGGCGTCAGCTGCTACGACGGGGACAGGTTCTTCCAGCCCCCCATGGATACCCGCACCGGACAGATCTATGTCACCAACTTCTTCGAAGACCATGAGCACAATATATGGGTCACCAGCTGGTACAACGGACTGTACCGGTATAAGGACGGAGGCTTTGTCAACTATCTCCCCGACATCGCCCACCTCGAAGCACAGGCCAATAACACCTTCGACATGGTGGAATGGAGCCCCGGCCGGTACATCGTGGCCACCGACAAGAATGTCTGGCTCTTCGACGACCCTGCCTCCGGCCCGGACAACGGTTCATCCCCCCGGCCCATGCCTCCATCGCCACACCCGCTCACGCCCGCCCAACCCAGGTTTCATCTGCTCGACCCATCCAACCACTCCCTCGAACAGCAGATAGGCACCGTAGTGCTGACCCCGGGCGGCGAACTGCTCATCGGCTATGGGAAAGGGTTAGCACACTACCATCTCACCGACTCAGCCGCCGGTCTCCCACACTCTCCGGATGGCCCGTCTCCGGATAGCCCCTCACAGTCCCGGAATAGCTCTTCCCCATCTCCCGGTAGCGCCTCTGACCGCCGGGGTCTCCCCCCGCCCTCCAACGGTAAGAAATGGGTGTATGCCGGCATGCTCTGGGAAGGCCCGTACGTCAACAGGATCGCCCTGCTGGAAGACCAGGCCTGGCTGGCCTCCGACAGTGGCCTATATTATTTCCCGCACTTTTCCGACCTCCTCCGCGACCCCTCCCATACAAAACCCATGCTGCTCTACCCCGCATCTCCGCCCCACTCCGGCAACGCCGCTGCCAACATAGAAGTAGACCGCGTCTATGTCGACACCGAAAAAAATATCTGGTTCACAGGCGGAGGCGGCGCCCACAAGATCCCCGCAGGCAGCTACCAGCATCTCGCCAGCGGTCCTGCATCATCCGCTGCCCGTCCGTCGGACAGTCCGTCACCTCGTCCCCACGTCCTTCCCGCATCCGTCCCACCCCTGGCCTTCCGCACCTACAGCCGCGCCAACGGTCTCCCCTCCGATGCCATCCGCACCATTTACTCCGACCCCGAAGGGATCACCTGGATAGGCACCGAAGACGGCCTCGCCCGCCTGCTCCAGGAATACTACAGATTCTATCCCATACAGGATAAATTCCGTGACGCCCTCGGTCAGAATGAACCCGCCGTCATCATCTCCATTCATGATGACAGGCAAGGCAACCTCTGGATGGGCAGCTACGATGGACTCTACCAGGTAAAAAAGAATCTACCCAAAACAGCGCCCATGCCGGAAATAACCAGCCTGGGAAAAAAGAAGGTCGGGTTCGTAAACTGCATGATACATGACAAACAGGGACGCCTCTGGGCCTGCACCGATGGCGGCATCCTCTCGATAGACGGCGACACTCCCGTCATCAGGGACTTTATCATAGCGTGCTGCGCCTTTGTCGACCCCGATGGAAGAATGTGGTTCGGCAGCAATAAAGGCAGGGTGGCGTACTATCAGGATGGACACCTCCATCTCTTGAAATTTACCTCTTCCAACGATGAGCGCATCGACGGCATCTACCACGACCCAAAAGGTTTTCTCTGGCTGGGCTATTCCCTCACTGGATTGAGAAAATTCCGCATACAGGGAGACAGCCTGCAACACGTATTGGAATACACCGAACACACAGGCTACGCCAATATGCGCGTACGCTCCCTCTCGGCGGATGGAAAAGGACATCTGCTCGTCGGCACCCGCACCGACGGATTATATATCATACCCATCGATGGGGACAGCTCCACACGCCCCGTTCATATCACCACCAGCCAGGGACTCAGCGGCAATTGGGTAAAAGCCTCCCTCGCCGGCACGGACGGATGCTATCTTGCCACCAACAACGGGCTCGACCTCCTGGAGCCCGTAAGAGATTATCAGCAGGTCCGCATCCATCCTATCCCCTTCCGTAACGAGCAGGTGCCCGTCGAGCTCAATACGCTCTTCCTGCAGTCCGATACCCTCTGGCTGGGTACGGCAAAAGGATTGCTGCAATACGTGCTCCATCAGCAGGGGAAAAACACCGTCCCGCCACCCGTCTGCTTTATGAAGCTGACCATCAATGGCAGGCCGGACAGCAGCTTTCAGCCTTTCACACAAACCAGCGAGCTGCCCCATCTGGACTACGAACAGAACAACCTTGCCTTTGACTTCGCCGGCCTCAGCTTCCGCGATGAGGACAAAGTCAGCTATCGATATAAGATGGAAGGGCTCGATAAAGATTGGAGCGCGCCCACCAGCCGGCGCTATGTCAACTACAGCCACCTGTCCCCCGGCTCGTACAGACTGCTTGTCATGGCCGGTAATGATGACGGGGTATGGAGTAAAACGCCTGCTGCGCTGAGCTT
>DASZWE010000615.1:0-4611 GCA_035546735.1 Puia sp. | reverse complement strand
AATATTCCAAGCACGACGGGTCGGAGTCGACAAGTATCAACAGGCATAAAAACTAAATAAGTATTTATCCATGTTGCAATCGATTGTAATTTTTCCTTAAATTGGCATCGTAATCAACTTACGAAGCTATGCCAACCCGTCGACAATTTCTTCAGCAGGGCTCTCTCGCAGCGGGCGGAGCTCTTTTGCTTTCCTCCTTTGACAGCAAGACATTTTCATCCCTGCGGCGTATGTCTGCCGCCGACCATATCAATATAGGGGCCATCGGCATCAATGGGATGGGGTGGGCCGACCTTTCGGCCGCCCTGAAATTGCCGGGTGTCAATGTAGTGGCGCTTTGCGATGTGGACAGGAATGTCCTGGACAGAAGGATGAAAGACCTTTCGAAGATGAATGTAGATACCGGCAAGGTGAAAACCTATTCCGACTACCGGAAGCTGCTGGAGCGGAAGGATATCGATGCGGTGATCATCGGCACTCCTGATCATTGGCATGCGCTGATCATGATCGAGGCCTGTCAGGCGGGGAAGGATGTGTATGTTGAAAAGCCGGTGGGTAATTCCATTGGAGAGTGCAGGGCCATGATGGCTGCCCAGCAGCGATATAGCCGGGTGGTCCAGGCCGGACAGTGGCAGCGGAGCCAGCAGCATTTCAAGGATGCGGTGGATTATGTGCAGTCCGGTGTATTGGGCAATATACGTACGGTGAAGGTCTGGTGTTACCAGGGCTGGATGAAACCGGGGCCGGTGGTGCCGGATTCCAATCCGCCGGAGGGGGTGGATTTTAAGATGTGGCTGGGGCCTGCGCCTACCCGCAGCTTCAATGCCAGCAGGTTCCATTTCAACTTCCGCTGGTTCTGGGATTATGCCGGGGGGCTTATGACAGACTGGGGCGTTCACCTGCTGGATTATGGGCTATTGGGTATGAAGGCCGGGGTTCCCAGGAGCATTGCCGCTCTTGGTGGAGATTTTGCATATCCTGATCTCTATGAGGAGACGCCTGATACGTTGACAACACTCTACCAGTTCGATGGCTTCAATCTTGTATGGGACCATGCCATGGGTATCGACAATGGCTCTTATGGCCGCGACCACGGCATTGCCTATATTGGCAACAACGGCACGCTGGTGCTTAGCCGGGGGGGCTGGGAGGTCATCGAGGAAAAGCAGTCGAAGAACAAAGTAAGCAAGCCTTTTGAAAAGCCGTCGGACAACGGACTGGACAAACATATGGCCAATTTTATAGACGTGGTACGCAGCCGGAAGATGGAGGATCTGCGTTGCAGCATACAGGCGGGCTCCCATGTGGCTACCGTAGCCCAGATGGGTAATATCAGCTTCCGCAGCGGGCAGCGGCTGGTATGGGACGAAAAGGCGGGAAAATTCGACGAGGATAAGATCAACCAGCAGTATCTGGTGAAAGAATACCATAATGGGTACAAATTACCTATGGTATAGATATCGGGGAAATACCTTAATTTAGTGTTAAAACGCCCCTGTAAGGGGGTGTTTGCGACATGAAATCAAGATTTAAACAGAATTTATCCTGATTTTTGCCGTTGTATCATTCACTACTAAAACAAGCCCCGCACATGATGAAAATGGCAACTGTGTTGACGCTTTCTGTATGCGTCTGCCTCTCGGCCAGGTCTCAAGATCCCCTTCCTCTAAAAAATGACAATGTCATTAGGGAGATAAGCTTTACACCGGCGTCCGCGAGTGTACACGATACGGTGCCCTTTCGTCATCATCTGGATTGGAGTATTCCCGATTACCAGAAGCCTTTCCCGGTGGGGTCGTTCGTTCTGCCTGCCGCCATGGTGGCTTATGGATTTACTGCCATTCATGTCAGCGGGCTGCAACATGTCAATTCCAAGATCAAGGAAGAAGTATGGACGGAGGATCCGCATCGTCCCATGCATGCGGATAATTATCTGATGTTCGTACCTGCTCTGGCAGTGTATGGATTGAATGCCGCCGGCATCCATGGAGCGCATAATTTCAAGGACAGGACGATACTCCTGCTGATGTCCCAGCTCTTTGCCAATGGAGCTGTATTTTCATTAAAGAACAGCACCCACATATTGCGGCCGGATGGTTCGGCGTATAATTCATTCCCATCGGGGCATACGGCCGAGGCATTTGCCAATGCGGAGTTCCTGCGTATGGAATATAAGGATGTCAGTCCCTGGTATGGAATAGCCGGTTATGCAGTAGCTACCACTACCGGCCTGCTTCGGATGTATAACAACAAGCATTGGTTCAATGATGTCGTGGCTGGCGCCGGATTTGGCATTGCAAGCACCCGTCTGGCCTACTGGCTGTATCCGAAGATACAGCATGCATTTGGCAGTGGCAGTAAATCCACCGCGACGGTGCTGATGCCTTCTTATCAGAATGGGTCGTTCGGCCTGTCTTTTGCCAAAGTCTTTTAGTGTGAGTACCTGACCAGGGATGCCGGCGACCAGTGCGAGGGGCCAGGATCTATTTTTTGCCCATAGCGTACCGGATGCCGCCGAGGAGAAGTCCCAGGTAGGCGGGATCCGAGTACGATTCATCCGTATGTCCCAGTTCTATATAGAAGGATCGGCCACCTTCGTATTCATGGTACCAGGCCATGGGATGATTGTCGCCATTCTCTCCACCTGTATAGGATTTTTCGTCAATCTTCAGCAGCACATGGATGTCAGGGTTGAGGTATTTGAAATTATACCATTCATCCCAGCGTGACCATGTTTCGGGGAGGCCTTTGGTGGCGGGGTTGTCCTTGTCCACGACGATGATATTGGCCTGCTGTTGTTTGGGGTGGGATTTGAAATATCCTCCTACCAGATCGCCATACCATTGCCAGTTGTATTCACAGTCGGTGGCTGCGTGGATGCCCAGGAATCCCCCGCCATGGTGTATATATTTCTGCAAGGCTTTCTCTTCCTCAGGGCCAAATACCTTGCCTGTAGGGCTAAGAAAGATGAGCGCAGCGTATTTCTTCAGGATCTTGTAACGGAACTGTGTAGAGTCCTCTGTGACGTCCACGTCGAAGCCATTCTCTTCTCCCAGCTTTTTTATCGCGACCGTACCTGCTGCTATACTGGCGTGGTGATAGCCATTGGTCTTGCAAAAGATGAGCACTTTGGGTTTTGTAAAGATCTCCGGCCAGGAGCGGGTGGTTGCGCTGGTCAGGGCGAGGCTGACTGTCACAAAGGCCAGGACAGCCATAAAGCGGGAAAAGGAAGGTCTTCTCATATGGAGGTTACTTATTTCTTCAGTGTCATAATATATTTCACAATTGTTACGGCATCATCTTTCGAAAGCGCCGGGTGAGGAGTCATGGGAACGGAGCCCCATACACCCTGGCCGCCGGAGATGATCTTGTTTGCCAGCCTTTGGATGGTGGTGTCTGCCGCGGGAGCGTATTTATCCGCCACTTCATCGTAGGCGGGTCCAATGGAAGCGCCGCTGCTGGCTTTGTTCAGGCGATGGCAGGTGGTACAGTCGCTGCTGCCGATGAGCACCAGGCCTGGAGGGTCGGCTGAGGCGTTGGCTGCCGGAGCCGTGCCCGTTGCGTTACCGGAATCCTTTTTTTCAGCGGGTTTGGAGCTGTCAGAGCCGCCGCAGGCTGCTGCGAGCAAGCTGCAAGATAAAATAAAGACTAGTCCTTTCTTCATATTCACATTTTTTAGAGGAGGGCCAATGATCGGCTTTCGGCCATTTTTCGGCCCCCAAGTTCCGAAATAATCTATTGCAACCCTAGTACGGAGCGATTAAAATTTTCGTCGCTGCCGGTGCCGGCGAAGTCGTCGAAAGCTTTCTCCGTGACACGGATGATATGGTCCTTTATATAGATGGCTCCTTCTTTGGCCCCATCTTCCGGATGTTTGAGCGCGCATTCCCATTCCAGCACGGCCCAGCCTTTGTAATCATAGGCCGTGAGCTTGCTGAAAATGGATTTGAAGTTGACCTGGCCGTCGCCGAGTGAGCGGAAGCGGCCGGCGCGATCCACCCATCCCTGGTAGCCTCCGTAGACGCCTTGTTTGCCAGTGGGGTTAAATTCGGCGTCCTTGACATGGAACATGCGGATACGTTCGTGGTAATTGTCGATGTATTCCAGGTAATTCAAGCATTGCAGCACGAAGTGAGAAGGGTCGTACAGCAGACAGGCCCTGGGATGGTTGTTGGTGTGCCGGAGGAACATTTCATAGGTGATGCCGTCGTGCAGGTCCTCTCCCGGGTGGATCTCGTAGCAGAGGTCCACGCCACACCTGTCGAATTCATCCAGGATAGGCATCCATCGGGCAGCCAGCTCTTTAAAGCCCGTCTTCACCAGTCCGGCGGGACGCTGGGGCCAGGGATAGACCGTGGGCCAGAGCAGGGCGCCGCTGAAAGTGGCGTGGGCATTCAATCCCAGGTTTTGGGACGCCTTGGCTGCATATTTCAGCTGCTGGACCGCCCATTGCTGACGGGCCTTTGGATTGTTGTGTACACTTTCCGGAGCAAAGCCGTCGAACAATGCGTCATAGGCCGGGTGTACTGCCACCAGTTGTCCCTGCAAATGGGTGGAGAGTTCGGTGATCTCGAGGCCGGCCGCCTTCACAATGCCTTTTATCTCGTCGGC
>DASZWE010000614.1:0-12311 GCA_035546735.1 Puia sp. | reverse complement strand
ATAGCGTATCTACCCATAAAAATTATCGGTCAACAGGTAAAAAATAGCGGTCTATAGGAGATTATTGATCGCCGTTAAACCTTCGTCCTCCCATGCCTCTTCGCTGGGCTTCTTTCTGGACAAAGGCGCCAAAGTCCTTTTCGGCGCGGAAGAAATCATTGATCTTTTCAGGAGATATGGCCTTCAGGAATTCGACGCTGTATTTCTTTCGGATGTTGAGAAGCGATTCGTCGAGCTTCAGCTCATTCTTATCGTCCCTGTATGCAAGGTATGCCTGGCGTACTTCCGCGGTATAGCGGTTGTAGATGGGCCAGAATTTCTCGGCTTCTTCGGGGGAGAGGTTCAGTCTTTTGGTGATAAAGGCGATCTTGAGGGCCTGCAATCCAGCCCCCGGCTGCCGGTTTGGCCTTTGGGCCATGGACGGCAAGCAGAACCAGCCAATTAACACCAATACGGATAAAATTCGTTTCATTTTTTAATTCGTTGGATAATCTTTAAGATCTCCATGCTCTTCCATATACTGCGCCAATTCGCCATCGGGAACATCTCCTAAAAGGCTCTTTGCATCGTTGTCTGAAATATCCAGCGAAGCGGTACTATTGGCATAGTCTTCTTCCTGCTGCACTTGTTGGATCTGTACGGTGTGGTCATCCACATAATTCTCGATGTCCTGGTCACTCACTTTGGTAAGTCCATCGGGAACATCCACACTGGCCACGGCGGGCTGATCTTTCGGATGAGTTTGCCAACGCAGCCATCCAAAGGTCAGGAGTGTGCCTGTAACCACGGCGGCGGCGGCATATTTCCACCAGGCCGTTTTGCGGTGGCTGCTCATGGAAATGAGCTTACCGGGGACCTGTTGTACTTCAGCGGGTTGTATCCTTGCTATCACTATCTCTGCCAGCGTTTCGAAGTATCCTTCCGGCACTTCGTATACCGTCCTGTCCTTCAAAGCCAGCAATGTGGCTGAGGGGATAGAATTATCGAAATATCCTTCCGGCACCTGGTAGGGCATATTTTTACCGATGCGGCTCAATAAAGGGGATTGTATTTCTTCCCCTGACGGAGAAGAAATATCTTTGATCTTATCCATCATGCGGGCGGCGAAACCTTCGAAATAGCCTTCCGGGACGCTCATAGCGGGCCCTTTCCCCCAGTCTGGGGAAGGAGCTGTTTCCGGGACGTTCTGATTCAGCAGGGCCAGCATTGTTTCGGGGAATTCCGAAAAATACCCTGCCGGGGCCTCGTAAGGCAATTCCCGGCTGATCCTGGCTACTACCATGCTCAGCTGCTCCAATTCGGTCAATATTTCAGTATTCCTTGGCATGATCTCCATTACTGCTTTCCATGTACTTTTCAGACCCTGTCCGGTTGTTAAAGTTTAATGATCAGCCCGATAATTCCCATTTTTTTACAGATTTGGGTCGTAGCCTACCGGTTCAGGATATAATCTTCGATCTTTTTTACTGCATGGTGATAAGACGCCTTGAGGGCCCCTTCGGATGTTTCCAGCACTTTGCTCATTTCCTCGTAAGGCATTTCGTCGTAATACCGGAGGTTAAACACAAGTCGTTGTTTTTCAGGAAGTTGCTGGATAGCCAATTGGAGCTTCCACTCTAACTTATTGGCGTCGAAGTGTTTGTCCGCTACTATCTTATTGCTTAGGCCTGACTCCGACTCGTCCAGGGGCAGGGCGGATTTCCGCTTTTGCTGTTCCAAAAAGCTAAGGCATTCATTGGTAGCTATTCGATACAGCCATGTATATAGCTGGCTGTCTTCCCTAAAGTTCTCCAGCCCATTCCAGACACGTATAAAAACATTTTGCAATACGTCATTGGCGTCTTCATGATCGACCACCATACGCCGTACGTGCCAATATAGTTTTTCCTGATATTTTTTTATAATGGCAGTAAAGGCCTTCTCCTTCGTGTCAGGGTTCCTGAATTGAATTAGCAATTCTGCATCATGGATAGTCACCCCCATAAGGTTAGCAATTTTTGTAGAAAGGCCAAATATTTATTTATTTTTTCTTGCTATAACTTTTTCTGCTGCTGCTACAATGTTCGGGGTATCCAGGCCATATTTCTTCAGAAGGTCGGTGGGGGTGCCGCTCTCACCGAATGTATCGTTCGTGCCCACATATTCGATGGGGATGGGGAGATGGCGGCCGGCCACCTGTGCAATGGCGTCGCCAAGGCCGCCGATGATATTGTGTTCTTCGGCTGTCACGGCGCAACGGGTCTTCTGAATGGATTGGATGATGGCTGCTGTATCCAGGGGTTTGATCGTGTGGATATTGATCACCTCTACCGAGACGCCTTTTTCTTCCAGGATGCGGCCGGCTTCTATCGCTTTCCATACAAGGTGTCCGCAGGCGAAGATGGTGACGTCGGAGCCTTCGGAGAAGATCTGGGCCTTTCCGAGCTCGAAGGGCATCTTATCGGTGAAAATAGGCCATACGGGGCGGCCGAAGCGGAGGTACACGGGGCCTGTATAGTCGGCGATGGCCATTGTGGCGGCCTTGGTCTGGGCATAGTCGCATGGTACGATCACGGACATTCCGGGCAGCATTTTCATGAGTCCGATGTCTTCCAGTATCTGGTGGGTTGCGCCGTCCTCACCCAGGGTTACGCCTGCGTGGGAAGCGCAGATCTTTACATTCTTGCCGGAGTAGGCTACAGACTGGCGGATCTGGTCGTATACGCGGCCGGTGGAGAAGTTGGCGAACGTGGTAGTATAGGGAATATGTCCTCCGATGGTGAGACCGGCGGCGATGCCGATCATATTGGCTTCGGCGATACCGCATTGTACGAAGCGTTCGGGGAACTCTTTCATGAACTGATTCAGCTTCATAGAGCCGGCCAGGTCGGCCGTCAGGGCTACAATTTTTGAATTTTTACGTGCTGCTTCTGCGATGCCATCTCCAAAGCCACTTCTTGTGTCCTTCTGGCCTGTTACTTGGATCTCTTTTAACATGAATCAGAATTAGATATGATAGAAACTTGTTTAGTGATGCAAATTAACGGTAAAATTTAGTTCAATTCGGAAAATTTTCCGTTGTAAAACTTCTCGTCGGCCTTCAATTTCTGCTCCCATTTCCAGGCTGTGGACATCATATCTTCCAGTCCGAACTCCGTATGCCAGCCCAGTTTTTCCCTGGCCAGGTCATTGTTGGCATAAATGGCTATTACGTCTCCCGGGCGGCGGGGTCCGATCTGGTAGTTGAGCTTTACACCGCTGACCTTTTCAAAGGCTTTGATGGCTTCCAGCACGGTGACGCCGTTGCCTGTCCCCAGGTTGAAGACTTCCGCCATCTTGTTCATTTTACCTGCCAGCATGTACTGGATGGCCAGGGTATGTGCGTGGGCGATGTCGTTGACGTGGATAAAATCCCGTATACAGGAGCCATCCCGGGTGGGATAATCATCGCCATATACTGTCATTTGCGGGAGCTTGCCAATAGCGGTCTGGGTGATGGCCGGCACCAGGTTGGCGGGTCTGCCGATGGGCATTTCTCCGATGAGGATGGAGGGGTGGGCGCCCACGGGGTTGAAATAGCGGAGCAGGATGCTTTTGGTGTGGGTGGTGGCTTTTGAAAATTCGTTGATGATCTGCTCTCCCATTTGTTTGGTATAGCCATAAGGCGATTCGGCCGGCTTGGGGGGCGTCATCTCCGTCACCGGTATCTCATCCGGATTGCCGTATACGGTGCAGGAGGAAGAGAATACAAAATGAGGGATATCGAACTCCTGAACACATTTGAGCAGGTTGATCAGCGAAAGGAGATTGTTCTCGAAATACATCAGGGGCTGCTCTACGGATTCTCCTACCGCCTTGTAGGCAGCGAAATGGATGATCCCTGAAATGTTCTCATTTTCCTGGAATATGGCAAAGGTGTCGTCGTAATTGCAGAGATCGACTTTGTAGTTCTTGATCTTTTTACCAGTGATCTTTTCCACACCTTCCAGTATCCGGGGGGAGGAGCGAACATTATTGTCCACGCAAATGACATCGAATCCGTTTGCAATGAGGTCTACTATCGTGTGAGAACCTATATAACCACATCCGCCAGTAACAAGGATCTTCTCCATAAACAAAGGAAATTATAAAAAGGGTTTAGGAATGTATTAAATTAATAAGGTATTGACCATACCCGCTTTTTAACAAAGGTTGCGCCATTTTTTCCAGCTGCTGTCTGTCGATAAAGCCTTTCCGGAAGGCGATCTCTTCGATGCAGGCGATCTTTATACCCTGTCTTTGCTCGATGACCTGTACGAATTGGGAAGCCTGCATGAGCGAGTCGAAGGTGCCGGTATCGAGCCAGGCGGTGCCGCGGTCGAGGATAGAGACTTTCAGGCTGCCCCTGCGGAGATATTCCTTATTGACGTCTGTGATCTCATATTCGCCGCGGGGGGAGGGCTTGAGGCTTTTGGAGATCGCCACTACTTCGTTGTCATAGAAATAAAGTCCCGGAACGGCATAGTTGCTCTTGGGTTTGGCGGGTTTTTCTTCGATGGAAATAGCTTTATTGTCCTTGTCGAACTCAACGACGCCATAGCGTTCGGGATCACTGACCTGGTAGGCGTATACGATGCCTCCGTCGGGATCGGCGTTCTTTTCCAATTGCGCGCCCAGGCCGGCGCCATAAAATATATTGTCTCCCAGTACCAGGGCCACGGGGTCTTTTCCAACGAAGTCCGCGCCGATGACAAAGGCCTGGGCCAATCCATTGGGCAGTGGTTGTTCCGCGTAGGAGAACTGCAGACCGAGCTGGGAGCCATCGCCAAACAGCTTTTTGAATAACGGGAGATCATGAGGAGTGGAAATGATCAGTATTTCATCGATCCCTGCCAGCATGAGGGTTGACAGGGGGTAATAGATCATGGGTTTGTCATAGACGGGCATGATCTGCTTGCTGATAGCATAGGTAATTGGATGCAGACGAGTACCGGATCCGCCGGCCAGGATAATTCCCTTCATAGTAGAATCGGTTATGGTGCTAAAATCCCCCGAAAATAGCAAAGAAATGTTAACCGGCCATGACTTTTCCGCTATAATGGTCAATCGTTTGCCACAATCGATTGCGGGTGAAGAGGTGTGAGGGCGATCATACGCGGATCAGGTGGATGATGAAATATACAATAGCGGCCAGCAATGCGCTGACGGGTATCGTCAGGACCCAGGCCCAGAGCAGGTTGATGGTGACGCCCCATCTTACTGCGGACAGCCGTTTGGTAGCGCCCACACCGATGATCGAACCTGTGATCGTATGGGTGGTGCTGACGGGGATACCGAGCTTTTCGGAGATAAATAGAGTGATAGCGCCGGCCGTTTCCGCACTGACGCCTTCCAGCGGGGTCACTTTTGTGATCCGGGTGCCCATGGTCTTTACGATCTTCCAGCCGCCGCTCATCGTACCGAAGGCGATGGCGGTAAAGCTTGCCAGCGGCACCCACATATTGGCATCGACAAATTCTGTGAAGGTCATATGATGTCCCAGTCCTTTTTGATAGAAGATCATGGCTGCCCCGATGATGCCCATTACTTTTTGGGCGTCATTGCCTCCATGTCCCAGGCTCAGGAGGGCGGAGGATAATAGCTGCAATCTTCTGAACCAGTTGTCGGCGCGATAGGGGTTGGCCCGGCGGCAGATATTGAGGATAAGAATAGTGGTGATAAAGGCGATGATCATTCCAATAAAGGGTGCGAGGAAAATAAACAAGAAGGTAGGTATGACCTTTGCATAGTTGATGACATCCACTCCATTTCTGGATAGAGCTCCTGCGTGGGCCAGGGCTGCGCCCATGAAGCCTCCGAGCAAGGTATGCGAAGAGCTGGAAGGGATGCCGAACCACCATGTGAGCAGGTTCCAGCAGATGGCGGCGATCAGTCCGGCGAAGATGACTTCCAGGTTGATGAATTCGGCATGGACGGAGCTTGCGATGGTGTTGCCGATCGCGAACTTGCCGATGATATACCGGGATATAAAAAAGGCGGCAAAGTTGAATAAAGCCGCCCAGAGCACTGCCTGAAAAGGGGTCAGGACCTTTGTCGAGACGATGGTGGCAATGGAGTTCGCCGCGTCATGAAAGCCATTGATATAATCGAATACCAGCGCAAGGATGATGATAACTACCAGGAAGCTCATAGCTTAATTAAGCGTATTTAATAATGATGGATTCTATTACGTTGGCCGCATCCTCACATTTATCGGTAACGATCTCCATCACCTGATATATCTCTCTTTTTTTGATCACTTCTTTGGCATCCGGCTCGGTTTCGAACAGGCGTTCGATGCTGAGGTCAAAAATATCGTCTGCCTGGTTTTCGATACTGTTGACCTTTACCAGGGCATCTGTGATCTTGCGCATGTCCTGCATATTGCGCAGCTCCCTTACCGCGATACGGATCTGGGCCGTGCCCTGCTCGATGAGCTCGGCCATTTTCTGAATACCCGAGTCGTTGGGATTTACCTTGTAAAAATTGATCTTTTTCGTAGTGGCGTAGATGTAGTCGCAGATATCATCCAGCGAGCTGGCCAGGTAGTGGATATCTTCCCGATCGAATGGGGTGATAAAATTCCTGCCCAGCTCCGTGAATATCCGGTGTGTCAGATCATCATTGACGTGTTCCTGGTCTTCTACCTGCGATATGACAGCGGCCCGCCGGTCATAGTCCGGCTCGCCTACTACTTCCTTGATCAGCTTACCCATTCTTCCTACGCCCTCTGCTACTTCTTCGAACAGGGAATAGAAGACACGATCTTTAGGGGTAAAGAGGTTGACGAAAGAGTTGAAACCCATGCATAAAATTTGGGGCAAATCTATGGTTATTTACCCGTACCGTCCAAAGCTTTTGTGTTAAGTTATCGTGCATTTATCGGCCGGAACCCATTGTTATCCCGCCTGTTTCCACCGGGCGGGGCAATATAAGGGGTTTGCCGGGGGGATGTCCTGATCCTGAGGGATTTCCGAGCAGGGCGGCCATGGTGGCAGCGAACTGTTTCTGGTATACCTGGGCCCGTCCTTTCATTTCGCCGGCGGGCGCAATATCCGGGCCCAGCATGGCCAGCCAGATGTCTCCCGACCCTTTGGCCCAGAATCCATGGGTAGTCCACTTATTTGGCTTGTATCCCCGGCCATGGTCGGTGGTGATGATAAAGGTGGTGCTGTCCTTATAATAAGGGTCCGTTTGCACGGCATACCATAGTTCGGCTATCATCCTGTCTGCATCGGCGATATGCTGCAGATACAGATCATATCTTTTTTGGTGGGCGCATTCATCCGTCTCGCCCAAACCTATAAACACGACGGACGGATGATGCCGGCGGATATATTCCCGGGCGCTGAGATAGGTGAGCTGGTCATGACGCGTATGTGACGCCGGCATATTGGACTGCACGCTGTCGATGAGGTCAGCTTCCGCGTCGTCTGTTTCATTCAATTTTTCATAACCGCTGTTGATGGGCAATCCGTTACGGGATTCATTCAATATATAGGGGAAGATGCGCCAGGAGGTGAAGACGGCTATTTTCCCGTGATAGGCAGCCGTGGAGTTGAGATATTCCAGCACATTGATATGCTTGTTGTTGATGGCGAGGTTGGGGCTGGAGAAGGCATCGGTGTGCCCCGTGAAGATCTCGTTGTAGCCCGGATAGGATATTTTATAGAAATTTTTCACATTGACCTTATTGTTGAACTCCCTGTTGCCCATCAGACAGCCTTTGGCGGCGATGGTGGACCAGAAGAAGGGCATGAGCCTGCGCCGGCGCAGCGTTTCGGTGGAATCCCAGTACAGCTGCCGGGTCAGCGAGGTGTCCCTTACATATTCTTCGTTGGAGATCAGGGCCGGATCGGCGCCTTTGTAGATCTCTTCCCACCTTACACCGTCCATTGTAATAATGAAGAGGTGTTTTTGGGCGGTGGCGCCGGAAAAGAAGAGGAGTGTGGTCAGAAGGAAGGTGAATAATTTCATTATAATGGGTTTATCAAAGGTAGATACGGCGTGTGACCATAAATTTACCGGAAGATTAAGTTTGCGTTATTGAAGCAATTATTATACCTCTGCAGAACGGACCGGAGGTTCGTTGTCCATAACCAAGCGTAGCGAAGGTTACGACCGAAGAGGACCGTGTCGAAGCAGGTCCGACGAAGGCCTCGGACATTAGATATTAACGTAAGGGTAATCCAGAGGCAACCTCGGGGTCACATTGCCGGGCGATATTGGGAGCTGTATAATATCTACCCGTATGAGTCTCTTTGAATGGTTGGATCATATCGACAAAGTTCTGTTCACGCTGATACAGCATGACACGGACAACGCCGTACTCGATGTGGTGATGCCCGTCCTCCGTGATCCGTATACCTGGGTGCCCTTCTATATATTTATGTTATATTATTGTCTGCGCAGGGGCCAGCAACATGCGTGGATCTTTATTACGCTCAGTCTGCTGACTTTCGCTATCACCGACAGTCTCACCGCACAAATAATGAAACCATTTTTTGGAAGGCTCCGGCCCTGCCATGATCCTGATATGGCGCAAACGATAAGGATGGTAATAGACTGCGGCGGATTGTATTCCATGCCTTCTTCCCATGCGGCCAATCATTTCGGGCTGGCGGCGTTCTGGTATTATTCAATACGGACCATGGGGGCCGGTAGTCTCCAGGCAAAGGGAGAGATGAAATGGTGGCGCGGATTATACTGGTGGGCCGGCGCTGTATGCTATGCACAGATATATGTGGGCAAACACTATCTTTTTGATATTCTTGCCGGCGCCTGCACCGGGCTGCTGGCCGGCTACGGTATGTCCCGTATATTTACTTTCCTATGGAAAAAATACAGCCGTGGCTGGACAAATGGTTTGTCCGTCTGCTGATACCTGCCATCCTCATCAATGCCAGCGGTCTTTTTATTCCTATTATCGAGCCGGATGGCGCTCTTTATGCTACCATCTCCCGCACGATGGCTGCGACCGGCGATTTCATCCATCTCCGGGTGGATGGAAAGGACTGGCTCGATAAACCTCATTTTCCTTTTTGGATGGCGGCGCTGAGCATGCGGGTCTTTGGTATCAACGGCTTTGCCTACAAATTGCCCGCGTTGCTCTTTTGGGCGGCCGGCGGATGGTATGTGTACCGGCTGGGCCGGGATCTGTATGGTAAGGTCGCGGGCCAGCTGAGCGTGCTTATATATGTATCCGCGGCGCATTTAGTGATCTCCAATAATGACGTGCGCGCCGAACCATATCTCACGGGGCTTGTCATTGGCGCTGTCTACCATTTTTACCGGGGGGCTCGTGGCAGTATCAACGGACATCTGGTGGCGGGCTCGCTGCTGACTGCCTGTGCCATGATGACAAAGGGACCTTTTGTCCTGGTGACGATCGGTGGCGGGTTTGTGTTGGAATGGATGGTGGGGAAGGAGTGGCGTCCGTTCTTTTCGATGCGGTGGTGGATGGCATTGTTGCTGATCGGCATTTTTATTATTCCGGAGATATACTGTCTCTATGTACAGTTCGATCTTCATCCGGAGAAAAAGATATTTGGTCATACGGGGGTGTCGGGCATCCGGTTTTTCTTTTGGGACAGTCAGTTTGGTCGATTTCTCAACACGGGGCCTATCAAGGGGAGCGGTGATCCTTTCTTTTATTTTCATACGCTGCTCTGGGCTTTTTTGCCGTGGTCGCTGCTGCTGTATGCTGCCGTATACCGGAGGATCAGGGGGCTTATTCGAGAAGCGCGGGTGGGGAAAAGCGCCGGGGAGCCGGCGGACCGGGGATCAGTCCTCTGTCTGGGAGCTGCTGTACTTAGCTTTATCATGTTCTCGCTGTCCCGATTCCAGCTGCCCTATTATCTGAATATCCTCTTCCCCTTTTTTTCCATATTGACGGCAGGATGGCTGCTGGATATCCGGCGCAGGGTGACGATACGGGCTGTCGTCCTTGTGCAGGGTGTCATTACCGTGCTGCTGCCGTTGCTGGTGTTGCTGCTGTGCTGGTTCTTTCATTTTTCAGGCTGGCCGTATTGGATGGCGGGAGTGGTGGCGCTGGCGCTCCTGTCTTTTTATTTTTTCCGGGGGAGTACCGTGCAGATGGTGGTGGGACGGAGCTATTGGGCTGCACTGATCGTTTACCTTTTCGTCAATTGCTGGTTGTATCCGGCGATGCTGCGATATCAGGCTGGTATGGCAGCGGGGGAGTATATACGGTGTGCCATGAGGCCGGACGGGACACAGGGGCCAGCGCCCAAGGTAGTTTATATTCCTGCGGAGGGTCCTGTAAGCTATTCCATGGAATTTTATGCACCTTGTGCTGTTCAACGAATAGGGAGGGACAGCCTGGCGGATGTGTTGAAGAAAGGTCCGGCGCTTTTCTTCCTGTCTTCCAGGGACAGCTCCTTACAGGAACAGTACCGGGTGCAGACCATAAAAGCATTTCCAAATTTTCATGTAAGCCAGCTCACGGGGGAATTCGTTAACTACCGCACGCGGGAGAAGAGTTTGGAATGGTTTGAGCTTGCGTGGGTCAGCGAACTGCATGTTACCAATTGAGGGGGCCGATGACAATCCTGGAGAATTTGATTATCTTTTAAAAAAAATCATGGCGACATTGATGATCCTGGTGGCGGGCCCTTACCGTGGGGGAACGAACGACGATCCGGTATTGATCGAGGCAAATGTGCAACGAATGACGGCAACGGCGCTTGACCTTTATAAGATGGGGCATTTACCTGTGATGGGTGAGTGGTTTGCGTTGCCGCTGATACATGCAGCGGGCTCTAAAGCCATGGGAGACGCTGTATGGAACGAAATGTTCCATCCTGTGGCCATCCGGCTGATAGAACATTGCGATGCCGTGTTACGGATCGGAGGTCCTTCGTCGGGGGCGGATCAGATGATAGAAACCGGGAAGGCCTGCGGCAAGAAAATATTTTACAGGATGGATGAAATACCAGCTCCGTGACACTTACATAAAATCTCCCTCGTCGGCGCTGGGACCATAGCTGCCCGGGATAGGCACGTCCAGCAGCCGGAGAAATACACCTAATTGCGCCCTGTGATGCACGATCTGGCAATAGGCCAGGCGCACGATCTCTCCTTTTGTAGATACCTGGTATACCTGGTCCCCGTTGCGAAGGGTCCAGTCTTCCGATAAGGTCTCTTCGCTGGTCTTTGCGAGGCTCTCCCGGCCTTTGACGAGGTTGCTTTCAAAATACTCCAGCAGTTCGGATGTGTCGGACACTGTTTTAGGGGCATAGCTGTTATTGGCGAAATCCAGCTCATCGGTGGTTACGGCCATATCGACCCAGCCGGGCAGCTCGGCCACATGGGTAGCCAGGCGCTGGAGGGTCATGCTTTTTTTGTGGGGTTGCCAGTCAAACTTATCGGCGGGCACGCGTTCCAGCATTTTACGGGTGGTGAGCGCTTCCTGATCCATTTCCTTTAGTAACAGTTCGATGGTTGACATAAAATTGGTTTTTGGTTGATGATTGTGCACGGCTAATGATGGGCCTTTGGCCAACGGACCTGTGGTCCGTTTTGTAAAGATGGTTCGGGGTAGTGACAGCCTTATGTCAGCAGCAATGACAATTTTTTTAAAAGGGAGTATGCACGGGCTAACACGCAGTTAACAATTGCTTAATCTTTAACTAACCCTTTGGAGCCCGGGAGGGATGGAGAGTCGCTATAGCTTTGCGGTTCGTCAAAACAAACCATGTTATGAGTGTTACTAAGCGACTGCAGCGAATCAATTATCTCTACTATGTATTATTATCGTTAGCCCTCTGTCTACCAGGCTGGCTCATGGCCCAGGCGCCGGTGGCATTCAGCGGTAAGATCGTCGACGCCGTTGATAAAACACCCATTGCGGGGGCGGGCGTCCAGGTAAAGGGATCGCCGAAAGGGGTGATCACCGATGCAGAAGGGGGTTTCCATCTTAGCGCGCCTCCCAATGCGGTAATAGTGATCAGTTTTGTAGGTTATCGTACCGTAGAGACCCATGCCGGGTCCGAGGCGGTGACTATTGCCCTCGAAAGGGATACCAGGGCTCTTAGTGAAGTGGTAGTGACCGCCCTGGGTATCACCCGTCCTGCCAAGTCGCTGGGATATGCTGTACAATCCCTTAGTACAAAGGAGTTTACCAATGCTCCCGATCCCAATCTTATCAACAATATGTCCGGGAAGATAGCCGGCGTGACCATCACCAATGGCGGTGCGGGGGTGGGGTCCACTTCCCGTATTGTGGTGCGCGGCGAGAATTCTTTCTCCGGGACCAACCAGCCTTTGTTTGTCGTGGATGGGGTGCCTATCAA
>DASZWE010000613.1:0-5510 GCA_035546735.1 Puia sp. | reverse complement strand
CTTATACCACCACGCTGTCCCTTAGTCATGCCGGTCGGAACTTTATCTGGACCGCCGGCTGGGATTACCTAAAAGGAGGATTCGACCCCTTATACGGTACGCCGCATAAATTCTGGGGATCCATGGATTATTTCTACGCGGGTTCCGGATCACCGGCCGCGGGGCTCAACAACCCTTTCCTGAAGGGGAAATATATCTCCTCCGGCGGCAGGTTCTCGGCAGAGCTGGCCTATCATTATTTCGCTTTTGCGGATGGTCAGAAGGACAGCAAGGGCAACCCATTGTCCAAATACCTGGGCAGCGAAGTGGACGCAACGCTGAACTATGGCCTGAATAAGATCACTAACGTGGAGCTGGGAGCCTGCTTGATGGGGGCGACAGGCAGCATGGAATATGCCAAGGGCATTACTCCCGGCACCGCACGTCTGACTGCCGGCTGGGCCTATCTGCAGGTAAATATCCGCCCCGACTTCTTTAGCAAATAAGATATCTACATCCATAAAATCATTCTCATGACCTCCAACAATCAACCACTCACTTCCATCCGCCTGTTCTCCCTGGGAAGCATACAAATGCGCACCTTTCATATTACCTGGCTGATGTTCTTCGTCTGTTTTTTCGGATGGTTCGGACTGGCTCCGCTGATGCCGACCATTCGCGGCGACCTGGGATTGACCAAGGCACAGGTCGGCAATACCATCATCGCATCGGTGTCCTCTACGATACTGGCCAGGCTCATCATCGGCCGGCTTTGCGATAAATGGGGACCGCGGCGGACGGCTGTACGGTTATTGCTGATAGGATCGATCCCCGTGTTCCTGGTAGGACTGGCAAAGGACTATACCACTTTCCTGCTGTTCCGTCTGGCCATCGGCGTTATCGGCGCTTCGTTCGTCATCACGCAATTCCATACATCCATGATGTTTGCTTCCAATATCAAGGGCACGGCCAATGCTATTACCGGTGGCTGGGGCAATCTGGGAGGTGGCGTGACCAATATGGTGATGCCATTGATATTTGCCGCCATCGTAGGTTTCGGCTATACAAAGCATGAAGCCTGGCGTTATGCCATGATCGTACCCGGGGTGATGATGCTGGTCATGGCCTTTTTGTACTATCGTTATACAAAGGATACCCCGCAGGGCAATTTTTCCGACATAGAACGAAATAGTTCCAGGGGGCGAACGGACTGGTCGGCCCTGGCTGACTGGCGGGTATGGGCATTGGTGTTGGGCTATGGCTGCTGCTTCGGTATGGAGATCACCTTCGACAATGTGGCTTCCCTTCATTTTGTTGATACTTTCAAATTGTCCCAAAGCAGCGCAGGTCTCTGGGCAGGCATCTTTGGAGCGATGAACCTCTTTGCCCGCGCTCTGGGGGGTGTCGTATCCGACAAAATAGGGGGACGCTGGGGACTTCGGGGGAAAGGGATATTGCTGGCCATGATGCTTCTGCTGGAAGGAGCAGGGCTTATCGCCTTTGCCGCCGCCGGCTCATTTGCAATGGCCATAGTCTGTATGCTGTCTTTTGCCCTTTTTCTGAAAATGGCGAACGGCGCCACGTATGGTATAACACCTTTTATCAACGAAAAAAATATAGGCCTCGTCAGCGGCGTGGTAGGCGCAGGAGGGAACTTAGGAGGTATGATCTTCGGATTCCTGTTCAAATCGGAATCCATCAGCTATGTACAAGCCTTTACCTACATTGGCTTTACGATCATGATCGTATCCCTGGTCGTCCTGGTGACCCGCTTCCGTAAGGAAACATCGGAAGAAACAGCCCTGACGGAAACAGCATTTTCATGAGGAAAGCACATTCTTTTTCAACCACCTGTTGTTACTGCGGCGTCGGTTGCGGCGTGACTGTCCATAAGGACAAGAAAGGGAATATTACCGTGCAGGGCGATACGGACTACCCGGTGAACAAAGGGATGTTGTGCAGCAAGGGACTCAATCTGCACTATACGGTCAATGACAGGAGCGACCGGCTGTTGTACCCGCACATGCGTTACAACAAACAGATGCCCCTGCAGCGGGTGAGCTGGGAGACGGCCATCGAAAGAGCTGCCGCGGTATTCAGAGCCCTTATCCAAAAATATGGACCGGACTCAGTGGCCTTTTATATTTCCGGTCAATGCCTGACTGAGGAATATTATGTGATCAACAAGCTGATGAAAGGCTTTATTGGCAGCAACAATGTGGATAGCAATTCCCGCCTCTGTATGAGCAGCGCGGTTGCCGCCTATAAAAAAGCGCTGGGGGAGGACAGCGTGCCCCTGAACTATTCGGACATCGAAGAGGCGGATTGTTTTTTCATCACCGGCGCCAACCCCGCCTGGTGCCATCCCATCCTCTGGAGAAGGATAGAGGCGCATAAGGCGGCCAATCCCCAGGTAAAGATCATCGTATCCGACCCACGACAGACGGATACGGCGGCGCTCGCGGACTGCTATCTGCCCATCCGCCCCGGTACGGATATAATCTTGCATCATGCCATCGGCAGGATCCTCATCGAAGAAGGTAATATCGATCCTGGTTTTATAAAGGATCATACGGAAGGCTTTGCCGCCTATAGGGAGGCGGCCTTCCAACACAGCATCGGAGAAGCCGCCCGCTTGTGCGGCCTATCTGAGGCGGATATACGCCGTGCCGCAGGGTATATCGCGGATGCTAAAGGATTTATCAGCATGTGGACCATGGGGCTGAACCAAAGCGTCAAGGGAGTGGACAAGATACTTTCCCTGATCAATCTGCACCTGGCGACGGGACATATCGGCAAGCCCGGATCGGGGCCCTTTTCTCTCACCGGTCAGCCCAACGCCATGGGCGGGCGCGAAACAGGCGGCCTGGCCAACCTGCTGCCTGCCCATATGGAACTATCCAATCCCGCCCATCGTGAAAAACTACAGCAGTTCTGGAATGGCGTGCCCATCTCACCACAGCCGGGGCTGACGGCAACCGGGATATTCGAAGCATTGGAACAGGAAAAGCTAAAGGCCGTCTGGATCATCGGCACCAACCCCCTGATAAGCCTGCCGGATGTGCGAAAGGCAGAGGCTGCTCTGAAAAAAGCAAAGTTCGTCGTGGTGCAGGAGATCAGCAACAAGCCCGAGACACTGGCCTATGCCGACCTGGTGCTGCCCGCAGCCGGCTGGACGGAAAAGGAAGGCACGATGACCAATTCCGAGCGGCGTATCAGCTACCTGAATAAGATCGTAGACCCTCCCGGCGAAGCCCTGCCGGATGCCGACATCATCTGCCGGGTGGCCCGGAAGATGGGATACCCGGGTTTTGACTTTCCCGATGCGGCAGCTATTTATAAGGAATATGCCCGGCTGACGATGGGAACTTCCATCGATATCAGCGATCTCAGCCATGAGGTGTTGCGCGAGCGACGCTCAGTTCAGTGGCGTACTCCCTTCACCGACCTCAAATTCGCGACCCCCTCCGGTCGCGCCCGATTTCACGCCGTATCCGATACTCTTTCCAGCGAGACCCCGGATGAGGACTTCCCCCTGATACTGACCACGGGGCGTATTCGCGACCAATGGCATACCATGACCAAGACGGGAAAGGTCAATAAGCTGAAGCAGCATATCGCACAGGCTTTTCTGGAAATACATGCCGAGGACGCCCGTCACCTGGGCATCGCCGACAACGACGTGGTGCTGGTAAGCTCCCGGCGGGGTGAGGCAAGGGTAAAGGCCCGGTACTCCTTCTCCATCCGCAGGGGTGTGGTATTTATGCCTATGCACTGGGGAAAGATATTGGGGGAGGATCTCAACAGGGTTAATAATCTTACCAACAATCTCGTAGATCCCGTATCCCAGGAGCCCGATTTTAAATATTCCGCCGTACGGGTCGCAAAATACAAAAAGCCGAAAGAAAGGGTCGTCGTAGTCGGGGCAGGCGCCGGCGCTTTTGGATTTGTTCAGTCCTATCGCGCGCTGAACAAGGAGGACGAGATCGTTATTTTCAGCAAGGAAAATTTTCCTTTTTACAACCGTGTACAGCTGCCGGATTATATCAGCGGTACACAGGACTGGCAGCAGCTGATCAAGATGACGGATGAGGAAGAGCCCTTGTACAATATCCGGCTGCACAGAGGCGTCAGTATCCAGACCATCAACAGGGAAGAGAAGTATGTAGTGGATTCGAGAGGTGTAACCACCTATTATGACAAGCTGCTGCTGGCCACGGGCAGCCGGGCGGCTGTTCCAAAGAATATCCCTTCACTGGAAGGTATCTTTACCATGCGCAGCCGTACGGATGCCGACAGGTTCAAGCAGCTGCTGCCCGCCGGTGGGCATGTCGTCGTCGTGGGAGGGGGCTTACTGGGACTGGAGATGGCCGCTTCGCTGCGGGAAATTGGGATACGGGTCTCCGTTATCCACCGCAGCTCGCGGTTCCTGGACAGGCAATTGGACGTATTGGCCAGCCAGCTGCTGCACGAAGAGATCATCGACCAGGGCTGTGATGTATACTATTCCGATGAAGTGCAATTGTTCTATGGACATCCCAAACTGACGGGCATCCGTCTCAAGAGCGGCCGGATGATCGATTGCGACGCCCTGATATTCGCCATCGGCACCGTGCCCAATTCCGAGCTGGCTGTGTCGGCCGGGTTGCATTGCCAGCGAGGCGTCGTCGTCAATGAATACATGCAGACCAGCGACCCGAATATCTATGCCGTAGGGGAGATCGCAGAGTTCAATGGGATGCTGTATGGCTTTACTGCGGCGGCCGAGCAGCAGGCCGGCATATTTGCCGGCTACCTCAATGGGGATATCAGCAACTATTACAAGGGCACCACATCGATGAGCATTATCAAGATCCATGGATTCGATCTTTGCTGTCTCGGTATCCCCGACAGACCCAACGAGCAGGAATATGAAGAGATCGTCTTTATCGACCTGGCCCGTCGTTATTACAAGAAATGTATCGTCCACCAGGACAGGCTGGTAGGGGCCATCCTTGTCGGGGACAAGGACGAGTTCCTGGAATTCAGGGAGCTTATCTCCGGAAGGATCGAGCTGAATGAACGGCGTCTTCAGCTGCTGCGCAGCGGGAAAAAAGCGGAGCCTGTCCAGGGGCGGCTGGTTTGCAGCTGTAACAATGTGGGCAGCGGCAACCTCGAGAACAAGATAGCAGCCGGCTTCACCGAGCTGGCGCAGCTATGCGCCGCCACAGGGGCCGGCACCGGTTGCGGCTCCTGCCGTCCCGAGGTAAAAAAAATACTGGAAAACAAATTACAGGAGGCTGCCGTAAGTGTTCCGTAAGAACTATACCGTCAAGATCAATCTTCCCGGTGGCATTGTCGCTGCAGGGGAGCTGTACGCCATTGTAGAGGCGGCTGAACGGGCGAGGGTTTCGGATATGCAGCTGGGCACACGTCAGCAGCTGTTCTGCAAGGTGACGGATAAATATGGCCCTGCCTTTTTAAAGGAGCTGGAGGAGGCCGGTGTTTCTTTCGAGGCCAACGAGGACAGGTATCCCAATATCGTCAGCTCG
>DASZWE010000612.1:0-5590 GCA_035546735.1 Puia sp. | reverse complement strand
TAAGCTTAGGTTTTCGACAAGGCGCTGTTGATAGGCGCCCAGTGAATTTTCCGCCAGGATACGAAAGAAACGTTCGAAGGCGGGGACCCTTTCATAGAGACTGTCCAGGTGTGCCTTTTCCAGGATCAATATTTCGCTGTCTTCCAGGGCGTCGATATAGAGATTGCCGGGCTGCTGGGTGACATAGCTTTTTATATCCCCGATCCACCAGCCGGGTGGGGCGAACTGCAGGATATGCTCAAAGCCATTCTTATCGATGGAATACATCCGGAGGAGTCCGCTGGTCACGAAGACGGCTGCCCTGGTAATATCACCCTCCTGTTGAAGGAAGGTTTTACGTTTAAGCTTTTTGGATTGCAAAAGGGATAGCAGATAACTTTTATCTTCCTCGCTGAGCGGTATGTGTCTGGCGATATTTTGTAGCAATAACCCGTATTCCATGGGACAATAAAGTTACTGAATCACAGCAATTCGTGGATATGTACCTGGATGTTGTGGGCTATCTTCCCCGTGGGCAGATCGTTGGGGTCGTTCCCAAAGGGATCTTCTATTTCTTCGGCTACGAGCTCCAGGCTGGCGATGACATAGAAAACAAAACCTGTCACTGGCACTATAAGATAGCCCATGCTAAAAACATAGCCCAGCGGGAGGGACAGGACATAGAAGAAGATGAATTTCTTTATAAAGACGGCATAAGAAAAGGGAATGGGCGTATTCTTGATCCTTTCGCAGGCGCCGCATATATCCGTAAAGGATTGCAGCTCTGTATCGAGGATGATGAGCTGGTCGCCGCTGATACGGCCTGCGCGATGGAGCTCCATGATCCGGTGCAGCATTATGCGGGCCACCTGGTTGGGAACATGCTTCTGGTGGTCGATCTGGTCGGCGAGGGCGGGGTTGTTGTCGAACAGCTCGATACGGGTGGTATTGCTGCGCAGGTGGTCCCTTAGCGCGGCGGCATAGGCGGGGATGGTATTCCGGAAGAAGCTGCAATTCTCTTCATCATCTCCCAGGATGGCCGACAGCTTGATGGCGAGATTGCGGCTGTTGTTGACCAGGGCGCCCCATTGTTTACGGCCTTCCCACCAGCGGTCATAGGCGGTATTGGTCCGGAACACCAGCAGGAGGGAAATCACGAAGCCCAGGAGGCTGTGCAGAATGGAGATATTCCGCAGATGGCTGGTCTCCAGGAGATGGAAAACGCTGGCTTCCAGCCAGGCGATCAGCGAGGCATAAGCGCAGAAGGCTACTATCAGCCAAAGCAGCTTCCGGAAGGTGTCGGCTTTATGGAAAAGGAAGATAAAGGAGACCCATTTTTTGGGGTTATAGCTGATCATGTAGAAAATTTACGAGCAAATATAGGGGTTGCAGATATAGTTCTAATTTTATATATTTGTAGGCTGTCCAATATGTTATGAAAAGCTATGCAAACATAGTTTTGCTATTGACCCTTTCTATCCTCAACTGTCATCCCTCGGATGCTCAGTCGGTATCGGGCGTGGTGAATACCTACTACGCCATCACAGCTATTAATAATGCTTCCAATACGGTGACCGTAAGCAATTCCTCCGGCCTGACGCCGGGGCAACGGGTCCTTCTTTATCAGGCCAGGGGGGCGGCTATTACCTCATCCACCAATACCGCCGCATTTGGAGATATTACTGCCGCGAACAGTGCGGGAGCCTATGAGTTCAATACCATCTGTAGCATAAGCAGTAACCAGGTATGGCTGAGAGATCAGTTTGTCAACGCTTATAACGTCACCGGACAGGTGCAGCTGGTGACGATCCCTTCTTATTCATCCATCGTTGTGGCAGGCACTGTAACCGCGACTCCATGGAGCTCGACCACAGGAACGGGCGGCATCGTGGCGCTGGAAGCTTCGGGTACGATCATGCTGAATGCGGACATCGATGGCAGCGGACAGGGATTCGAGGGGGGACCCATATTCCAGTTTGGGGCGGGATACAATTGCAGCGTGTTCTCGACGGTGGATCAATATTATATGGCTTTTCCTACTTCCGGAAATTTTACCGCCGGCAAAAAAGGACAGGGAATTGCCGCTTATGTCCTCAACCAGGAGTACGCGCGGGGCAAGCAGTCCAATGGCGGCGGAGGAGGTAATAGCCTCAATACGGGAGGGGGCGGTGGCGGCAACTATGGGGCGGGAGGCGCGGGGGGAATGCGAGCCGGGGTCACCGGATTTAATTGCCCGGGTCAGTATCCGGGTATCGGCGGCGTCAGCCTCGCTGCTTATGGATATAGCACGGGTATCAATCGCATATTCTTCGGAGGTGGCGGCGGCAGCGGACACGATGACAGCGGCTTTGGCATCGGCGGTGGCAATGGAGGTGGTATCATCATTCTTTCAGCGGCGGTGATCACCGGCGGCGGAGGCAGGCTGCTGGCCTCGGGCATTGCTGCTACCAACCTCAATCCCATGGCGGTAGACCCCGCCCAGGCCGAGGGAGATGGAGCGGGCGGAGCCGGGGCCGGCGGGACCATCATTTTAAACGCGCCTGTTATCTCGGGCGCCCTCACAGCCGAAGCAATGGGTGCGAAAGGACCCAACTCAAGCAACCATGTGAACGACTGTACCGGGGCTGGCGGAGGTGGTGGTGGCGGGGTCGTCTGGGCGGCGGGCGCCAGCTTTCCCGCAGCCGTTACGGCAACCGTTACCGGTGGGGCCAATGGCATCGTCAGCCTTGGCAGTTCAAAAGGCACCAGCTGCGTTGGAGCTGCCAATGGTGCAACGCCTGGCGCCACGGGCGCTACCATAGCAGGGTACACAGCGCCCACCTCAACAGGCACCACCTGTACCGTACTGGCTCTTTCCGACTTAAAATATTTCAAGGCCGATGTGGCGGGTGCGGACGTTGTTTTGAGCTGGGAGCTTTCTTCTCCCGATATGAGCGCGATCATCCGGGATTTTATCGTTCAACGGAGCGCCGATGCAAATCACTTTATCACCATCGCCACCCGGTCTGCGGGGCAGGACTCCGTCCTGTATCGTTACACCGATGCAAGCCCCGATGTGGAAAGCACATGGTATTACCGCCTGGCATGGCAATATAATGACGGCACCTGGGCCTGGTCCCGTATCGTCGCCGTCAACACAGGACCTCCACCCGCAACCTTCTCTTTCCAGCTGCAGCCTAATCCCGCCCTTCAGCATTTGACCCTTACGATATTTTCTACCGGGGACGGGAATGCTTCCGTCGCCATTGCCAGCGCACAGGGACAACTGATACAGTCTTTCCGCACAGTATTGCATAAGGGAGCGAATACCATTCCTGTGGATCTTCGGACATTGGCGCCGGCCACCTATTTTCTTATCGTGGAAGAGGGCGGGAGAAGAGTGGTAAAGCCATTCATAAAGAAGGGGGAATAGGGCGTGCCCCCAAATTTGATTAGAATTGAAAATGGAAGCTCCCGAACACCCCGAAATTGTCGATGGAATTCCTATTGTTAAGAACGACCGTTTTCTGCAGCGGAGCGAAGCGCCAGACCAGGTCCACCCGGAAGTAGCGAAAGATATTGTCGAGACCCGTGCCGGCCTCTACATAACCATTGCCTCGCAGGCTCCGGAGACGATAGTTCGGAAAATCCTGCAGGTTCAGCTTTTTGTCGCTGTCGGACAGATCGCCCCAGACGGCCTTTACATTCCAGAACTGACGCAGCGAGGTCTTCCGCAGGAAGGGGAGAAGGTTAAGCAGCTTTTTCTCGAAGTTGTGCTCTATAAAGAATCCCGCATAGCGATCACTGATATATTCAAACCGGTTCATCAGGTTGAAGGAATTCTTATTGTAGTAGTATATTTCATTGCCCGGATGGATCTCCAGCAGCATAAAGGGCAGCGGATCGCCAAAGATCTTACCGCCGAACACCCGATAGTCCACCTTGCCCCAACGGGGTATGCGGAAACTTTGCGTCAGAGCCAGGTTCAGCTTTTGATAACGGTAGCCATCGCCCAGGCAGTCAGGGATGCCTACGTACAATCCGGCTTCTATCACAGGGTACTCGCCATTGAGACGGAACTCTTTTCTTTTGGTGCGAATGACCTTGGCGCCGGGAGAGTAGCGGAGCTTGAGGCCCGCTTCGCTGCTGACGATGGTATGGTCGTCGTTGACAGATAGCATCTCTTTCGGCGGCAGGGGCGCGAAAGTGGTATAGTCCGTGCGGGAGAAGGACAGACGGGCGGAAAAAATATTGCCCCATTCCTTCTGTACCCAGATCTTTGCCTCTTTGTCCAATAAGAATTTTTGTCGTATACCCCGCCGGCGGATCAGCTGGCTGAACAGGTTGTCCGTCGTGATGTCCTCGTCATTATTACGGGTGCGGCCATTGTCCAGGTCCTGTGTATAGGATGCGTGAACGCTGTAGCCCCGCTGCCCGGGGAATGTATAGGTGAACTCGCCTTTGCCTTTCAGGGCCTTGTCCCGGAAACCATAGGCAAGGTAGCCATGGAGCCAGAGCTGCTCGCTGAAAAGCTTGGTAGTGGCGACGTCCCATCGCAGTCTGACCCGCTCCAGCTGATTGCCGCTGATCCATTTGAACCAGGGGCCTATTTCTATTTTACCCAGCTGCTTGCGGCCATCCACGATAAAAGTGGCGACATCCACATACTTTTTAAAGAGCGGCATTTTCTGCAGCGTGTCGATCATCTTATAGACATGCTCCTCGTTGAGACTCAGCGGCTCGGCCCTGTGCGTCCTCCAGAAGGTCGTATCCTTATCCCGGGCCCCTTCCCGGATGACTACCTTTTCGTTGCGTACGTTCCTTTCAAGCGCCGCTTGGGTAGTGGGCTCGTTCACATGGATATTGCTGTACAGGCTTGTTTTCCGGGCTATAAAAGCCAGCTTGTCCTTTTTCAGCGGAGACAGTTCCGCCACGAACTTATCCTTTGTAAAGACCCAGGAGCTGTCGCTGCGCCGCGTGAACTGCTGAATAAGACTCAGGCGCTGGACAAAATTGATGCTGGCGGTAGAAGACATGTTCAACGTGATCTTCCCGATGCCCCAGCTGGTCTGGTGGACCCAGCAGTCCCCTGAAAATGTATTTTCACCCTCCCTTTTGGGAGTAAACAACAGATGGAGATACCGCTCGCCCGCAATATATTGCGTATCGGCCCCCCGGTAGTTGTAATATTGATCGCCCACCGCGCTCAGGGGACTGATAAACTCCTTGCCAAAGAGGAGCATGTAGTTGTCGTAGGAGTTGATGCGCTGATTGAGACCGCCCAGGTACTGAAGGATGGACTCATTTTTTACGCCATTGGTCTTGATGGCTTTTATTTCTTCTCTTTCCCGGACAGGGTCAGTAGCAAAATAACAATCGGAGATACTTTCGGTGATAAAGACGGGTAAAAAAGGCTTATCTTCGGACACGCTGTCGATGTTGTCCAGTATAAAACCGAAAGGTTTTAATAGCCTGTACTGTTCGAATTTTTTTCGGCTGAAATTGTCGATATCTACCTCCACCTTGTTGTATAATTCATAAGAGTAGCTTTCCTGCCGGTAAGGATTATTGATGGGCTTGTTAGCCACGATCTTTTGCCACCAGAGCAGCCCTCTGTTGTATTTGGATTTGA
>DASZWE010000611.1:0-3220 GCA_035546735.1 Puia sp. | reverse complement strand
TCTCTTTCGTCACTATACTCCCTTGCACCGGCCCTTCTTTCCCAGCCTTCACGCCTGTCTGATCTTTCCGTCCTGCCACACTCGTCTGACCGCTCTGTCCCGGCACACTCGCCTGGCCGCTCTGTCCTGGAACACTCGCCTGACCGTTCTGTCCCCCCTTCTCTCCTGCTTGCAAACGCTCTCCACCAACATGCCCACCTTGTTCTGGCCGCGCATTGGTCTGTTCCTTCTCTCCCGCAACCTGTCCTCCCGTATTGGTCGGCGCCTGCCCTTCCTTTCCGGCCGTGACGCCCGCCTGCCCGTCTTTCCCTGCTACCACGCTCTCCTGTCCATCTTTCCCTGCTACGCCCGTCTGTCCACCCTTCTCAGCCACGCTCGTCCTTCCCGCCAGGGACGCAGACTTTCCTGCCGCATGCCAGGCATAATACCCTGCCCCTGCCAGTGGCAGCAAAAGGAAGAGCCAGAAAAACCTTCGACGCCTCCGCCTATCATCCTCCCCATTCACGGGTGGTAGGATCAGAGAAGGATCTCTATCCAGGTCGGACGCCAACTTTCCCCAGTCGGCACTATCCGTCCTCAGCGGGTACCTTTCAGCAGCCCGCCGCAAAAGATCGTCCAGGTTGTTGTCATTTACGTTTGACATAATATTGTTTCCGTGTTCTCAGTAGTCAGCGCCTTTTGTAAATGGGCCCTGGCCTTTGAGAGATTTGATTTAGAGGTTCCCGTAGTGATCCCCAGCATCTTCGCGATCTCCGGATGTGAATACCCTTCGATGACATGCAGGTTGAACACCATCCTGTAAGCCGGTGGCAACTCTTTGACCAGAATCATCAACTCTTTGTATAACAGCGAATTGTCCGATGATTGGCCTTCGTCTTTATGCTCCCACACATGCTCTGGAATGGGATAGGAATGATGATTGTTCATCTCCCTGCGCATATAGTCGATGGCGGCATTGATCACCACCCGCCGGATCCAGCCTATCAGCAGCATTTCCAGCTTGTCTATATCCCGCACTTCAAACCGGCTGAAATTCCGGAACATCTTTAAAAAAGCATCATGCGTCACTTCCACCGCTTGTTCATACGTATTTACATAACGGAAAGCTATCTTCAAACAAAGCCCATAATACTGATCATACAGCATTTGCTGGCTCTGACGATCCTGGTTGGCACACCCGCTAATTATATGAAGCAATTTTTCCAAAATCTCGCTGACTTGCCTGAATTATAATGAATAATAGTCTAAACGCCTCCTTTTACCGGGGGGTTGCCTGAATGGTATTTTTCCCCCAGTAAAACCTTTACCGTTACAAGTAATTGGCCATTATGTCGTTGTGTATATTCCGCTGCATGAAATAATAGTCCTGACACCTCCATCACTTCCTCGCGTGCTTGAAGCAATGCATGCGCTACAGGTTGCAGGCGCTTTCATATTATAATTAAATCACCTACCAAGATACCATTTTTTTGCTCATTAAATCCTCGTGATTACATTTGACCCTGAATCCCTTAAAATTTCCTTATGCTCTTCGATAAAGGAAGAACAGTTTTTATATCCGGAAGTGCCTATGAATATGGAAGTTTGGGAGATGTGGGGAAACCCTTTGTAAAAGATCTCACCAGAACGCTGCTTAAAAATAATTTCAGGATCATCTCCGGTTTTGGGCTGGGTGTCGGCAGTTCCGTCGTGGAAGGCGCCCTGGATGAAGTTTATTCGGGGAAAAGGGAAAAGATCTCCGATCATTTGCACGTCTACCCCTTTCCATCTTCTCATCATCTCTCGAACTTCAAGGATTGTTATAGGGAAGATATGATCTCCCAGGCGGGAATTGCCATATTTATCTTTGGCAACAAGCTGGAGGATATCTCCATCCGGGAAGCCGACGGCATGTTGAAAGAATTCGAGATTGCCCGCTCGTATAATGCCCGGATGATCCCCGTGGGAGCATCAGGCTATGTGGCAGAACGGTTATGGCTGCAAGTGCTGCGGCACTATGATGATTACTTCGACACCCGTGAAAAGTTTGAGCTGTTCCTGCAATTGGGAGCTCCTTATACAAGGCCGGAACGACTCATCGACCTCATCCTACAGCTAGCGAAATAAGTATGACCAGAAAGAAAGTGTTCATTAGCTTCGAATATGAAACGGACAGGGCGTTGAAAGACCTGCTTATCGGACAGTCCCGCAATGAAGGATCGCCCTTCGAGGTCATCGACGGCTCGTTGAAAGAGGCTGCTCCTGAAAATGATTGGGAAGAAAAGGCCGAAAGCAGAATAAAAATGGTGGACATAGTCATAGTATTGGTAGGAGCTACTACCCACCGGGCCCCCGGTGTAATAAAAGAGATAGCCATTGCCCGCAGGCTGAAGATAAAAATCGTTCAGATCATTGGCTATAAAGGTTCAAAACACAAAAGAGTCCCGAATGCGGGAAAGCTTTACCACTGGACCTGGGACAATCTGCAAAAGATCTTACGCTAACAGATCTCGAGGTCCGAAAGAATGATATCTTTTTTAGGCGCCTCGCTGGCGATGATCTTTACCTTGGATGGTAGCTCATCCTTATACTGCTCTCCAATAGCGATATTCATACCCGGTAGATATACGAATTTGTTGTCGAAGGAAAGGATCCTTTCGATGCTGACGATATAACCCCGATGCACACGGCAGAACAGGCTCTGGGGAAGGATGCTTTCCCATTGCTTCAGCGTTATCAGCACCATGGCGCTTCGGTCTGTCATGACGAGACGGGTATAATTCTTACGGGCTTCGATGTAGACGATAGTATGCATGTCTACCTTTACATTCCTGCCATCCTGGCGGATAAAGAAAAATGATTGCACAGGCGATTTTTTTCAGGTGATGGTAAATTGAAATTGCAGTAGTGGTCGCCTTAATGCGGATCAGCAGCCAACGACTCCATGAGCAGGACGTAGTTGTTCCTTTTGTCTGAGAAGATCTTAGATGGGTAATCAGGCCGCAATGGTTCTGTATTTGGCTCCCAAAATAAATAATATTACTTAGTTAAAAAAAAATATCCTCCTAGCTTCTCCATTTCTGCCCGGATATATAATTGATACATTTCATATGCGCCGATCATTGTCACCAGGTGATCGCCGGGTGTAGCCGTCACGGGATCTATATCATGGATACGTCCTGGTATGACCTGCACTCCATGATCGCCGGATCGGAGGAAATACGTTGCGTCCCGGTCTGTA
>DASZWE010000610.1:0-12678 GCA_035546735.1 Puia sp. | reverse complement strand
AATTGCAGCAGCACGTAATAATGTCCCCTGAATTGGGTCTTTTGCAGGCTGTCACCCCTGAAAAAACGTATAGCGTTCTTTTCCCGGCTGAGAAGCCCGTTCCGGAAGAAAATGGGTTGTGGTCTTTGCTGGGCGACGGCAGGCAGGAAATTAACCAGCAGGAAGGAGAACAAGAAAAGAGGGACAATGGCGCGTGCGATATACACAGTTTTGGTTTTCAATGTTCTCGGAAAGGATTTACAGTAAGGGGGAAGCTTTCTGCTAAAACGTCCTATCCCCAAAAATATTTTTATCAGCGCTGCCCTTAACGAAAATTCCCGTTACGCAATCGTTTGTGTACGAAATTTATTGCATACAAATGGTTAAAATATGGTTAAATTTATTTAGCAATTTGTTAAAATTAATGAATGAATGGGTTTTCTTGCCCGGTATTTTACAGTCAACTTAAAAATTACCGCTAATTATGAGAAAACTCCTCCTATTTTGCCCGGTGCTATTATTTTTAGCACTGGATGCACTGTCACAGAATCCTACCGCGGTGCAAGGAAAGCCTTCCAATCTTATTACAGTCAAGGGCACGATCAGGACGGACAATGGGCAGCCGATTGCCAATGTATCCATTCGTGTAAAAAGTACCAACAGGGGAACCACTACCGATGACAACGGAAATTTCACGCTTTCGGTATCTCCGCAGGCCACTCTTGAAGTATCCGCCATCAACTATGCAGCCCAGGAGATCAAGGTGGGCGGCAGGACATCCCTGGCGTTGACGTTACAGGAGAGCAGCAGCAGCCTGGGCGAGACCGTTATCATCGGTTATCAGCGGGTGACCCGTAAAAAAACGACGGCGGCTATTTCCAGTATCTCCGGCAAGGAGATCGAGAACCTGCCTTCTTCCAGCTTTGATCAGCTGATGCAGGGGCGCCTGTCCGGTGTGAACGTACAGAATTTCAGCGGTGAGCCGGGTGCGCGTCCCACCGTTAGCGTACGTGGCAATTCGCTGGTGACCCGGGATTATGATCAGAACAATGTCGTGAACAATCCTCTGTACGTGGTGGATGGGGTTCCCCAGCCAAACGAAGAGTATGTGGGCCCCGGCACCACCACTGGCATGAACTATCTGGGTGGGGTGAACCCCAATGATATCGAGTCCATTGATGTATTGAAGGATGCTTCCGCCGCCGCCATCTATGGTTCACGGGCTGCCAATGGAGTTATACTCATTACGACAAAAAAAGGACGTTCCGGAGCGGCCCGCGTATCCGTTTCGGGGTACACCGGTATTACGGAGCGGCCGATGCTTCGCGAAGTAACCTTAGGCACCCTGGAAAGAAGACAGAAAATGGCCGTTCTGGAGCAGGAGCTGACCTATTCTCAACGGCAACAGCTTCCTTATCTGCTGACGGACAGCTTAAACCCCGCCTTTAACGGCAACACGGACTGGCAGGGATTATTTTACAAAACTGGCATTATCCGTAATGGAGATCTCAGTATGAGCGGCGGCGGTGACAATTCCAACTATCGCTTCAGCACCGGCTATTATGACGAGGATGGCATCGTAAGGGCCACTGGTTTCAAGCGTTATTCCATGCGCCTGAACCTGATGACCAAGGTGCTCCATAGCAAGCTGGAGATCAATCCTATCATTTCATATGCACGTACGGACAAGGCCCGGGGCAATGGCCAGGACCCCCGTTACGGCAATAATTACAATCCCTTTAGCCTAAGCGCAGGCAGCATGCCCTCTTCGCTGTTTGCATTGGACCCCAATAAGCAGCAGGCGATATTGGGCGCGTATGACAACAACCTGGACAAGAACATCGCCAACAATCTGAACTTTAACCTCAACCTGGGTTATACTTTCGGACCACATTTGCGTTTCAGTTCGCTGGAAAGCTATCTGTATAATTCATCCCGCAGAGATTTCACCCGAACCAATGCGATGGAGAGCCAGCAGGGAAATTATTCCTATACTTTCTCCGATAACCAGATAGACATCCAGATATCCAACTATCTTACTTATACCAATGCGTTCGGCAAACACAATTTGAGCATACTGGGTGGACAGGATATCCAGTATGACCAATATGAGAATACTACGGCCTCGGGCGCCGGCGGTGCATCCGACCAGATCCAGGTAGTGAACGGCTTCCGTCAGTCGACGCTTACGGCCAACTCAGACTACCAGGCATATGGTCTGCTTTCTTACTACGCTCGTCTGGCGTATGACTACGACAGCAAATATCTGCTTTCCTTCTCCGCACGTACAGATGGTTCTTCGAGATTTGGTACTAATAGCAAATGGGGTTTCTTTCCCTCCGCATCTGCCGCCTGGATCCTGTCCGATGAAAAATTCATGAAGAACTCTTATTTTTCTCTTTTCAAGCTTCGCGCGAGTTTAGGTACATCAGGAAGTCTTCCCAATCAGAACTACCTGCAATACAACCTGTATAATGTCAATGCCGCCAGCTTCAACGGGAATAATTCCAATACGACAACCTTTCCTGCCTCTTCTTATAATGCCGTTACGGCCGTTACTCCGAACTATCATGACGGCGTAGCTCAAAAAGGACTTAGCTGGGAAAAATCCATGCAATGGAACATCGGTACAGATATGGAGATCGCCCAGGGCAGGTTCGGCGCCCAGATCGATTTTTACAACAAGGAAAGCTCCCTGCAGCTGTTCTCGGTCAATCTGCCTGTTACTACAGGTTATGATGTAGCGCTCACCAACTCCATCGGTGTGCGAAACGCAGGCGTCGAATTGCTGATCAAGGCTTATCCGTTGCCTAAATCCAGTCCGGTGAAATGGTTTACCAGCTTCAACATCTCTTATAATAAAAACCGTATCATGAGCCTGCCCAATGGGGGTAGGGATCTGGTATTTCAAAATGGAGACAGGTTTGACAAATCGCATATCCTTTCTGTCGGCAGCCCGATCAACAGCTTCTATCTGTACAAGACTCTTGGCGTATTCTCCACGCTCGACGATGTACCCATCGATCAGTACACGGGTGCCCGTTATCACAATGGCAATGGCGAATACAAAGCCGGTGACTTTTACCTGGCCGATCTGAACCATGACAATTTCATCGATGTCTTCAATAGCGGGCTAAACCCTGATAAGCTTCCCATTGGCGACCCCAACCCCAAGTTCTACGGCGGATGGACGAACAACATAACCTGGAAGAGCTGGACGCTGGGAGTATTCTTTTCTTTTACGTTCAAAAGGGATGTGCTGGACCTGTATAAGGCAGATCAATTCAGCAATTCCACGGATGGCAGCGCCAATGATAGATTTGCGATGTTCAGCACACCTAACCTGGACAAGATCAATATCTGGCGCAATCCGGGAGATAAGGCCACCTACGCCAAATATGACCTGGGCACCTATCTTTATTACTATACTTCTGCACAAACCTTCTTCCTTACCAGCGGGGATTACTTCCGGCTGAAGAGCCTGAGCCTTACCTATCAGCTGCCTGACAAGTTGTTGCAAAGGGTAGGCATCGGAAGGATGAAGGTATTTGGAGTAGCCGATAACCTCCTGAAGTGGCAAAGCTCCAAGGACCTGCCGGATGCGGAGAACGTGAACGCTTATGGAGAATATGACGGCGCGGGCTATCCCATTCCAAAGAAATTCACCGTAGGTCTTGAAGTTCAATTCTGATCCCTAACAAATTAAAGTTTATGACAAAGCATACAAGAAGAAATATACTATATATCGCGGCGCTGGTGGTCTTTGTGTCCGCTGTTTCGTGCAAGAAGATAATCGAGCAGACTCCGAAGAACTCCACCTATCTGGAGGTATTCTGGAAGTCGGCCAATGACTGTGAATATGCCATTGCCGGGAACTATGCGTTGCTTCGGGATGCATTCACCGATTATAATTTCAGGTATTATATGTATGGAGATGCTGTTGCCAATACCTACTTTACCATCGACTACAACGGAGATGGTCTGGAGGGTATCCAGACAGGCAATTATACTTTCCAGTATAATGTCGAGGCGCTTGGCAACTGGACCAAGTATTATAAGACGATCGCACAGAGCAACCTTATTCTGAAAATGGTTCCTAAGGTGACCGATGAGCAGATCATGTCTTCCGGTACCGTGACCGATCCGGTTGTTTACAGGAACAAGATCATGGGGGAGGCCCTGTTTATCCGGGCTCTAACCTATTTCGAGCTGGTAAAGGTCTGGGGGGATGTTCCTCTCGTCACTGAATCATATGACGATCCCCTGACTGCTCCCCAGTTACCCCGGAGTCCGAAGGCGGATGTAATGGCACAGATAGAAAAAGATTGTCTTGCCGCCAATAACCTGCTTATCTGGGGATATAAGGATAAATCGAACGTGGCGGTGCGGGCGAACAAAGGGTCCGTTTTTGCCCTGTTGACACATTTTTACCTGTGGCGTGCGACGACTACTAACCTTGCGACACCAGACCCGATCATGGCCGATGTGGACAAGGCCAGCGCTGCCATCGACTCTATCACAACCCTGGGGGGCTATACCCTGGTGGATACTGCCGACTATGGTAAACAGTTTATTGGCCGCAGTACGGAAAGTATTTTCGAAATATATATGAGTGAGGATTCCAAGGAAGGCTCCAACGCGCATATCGGAATGCAATTCCTTACGGACCGTTATGTCAATGGCTTCGGTACCAACCACCGCTATTGGGTGCCCCCGGCCTATTTGGATGCGCACTTCCACACGACGCCCGTGATGTACATCGATAATAACAACGACACTACCTATCACTCCGACACGCTGGATGTCCGGTTCAGGAATAACTTCGACGACTGGCATGGGACTAAGCCGTTGTGCCGTAAATATGCCAACGTGGTGTACAGGAACCCCAACGCGCAGACGGATCCCTACCTGAGCAATAATATGGTGCTTTTTCGGCTGAGTGATATGCTGCTGCTGAAAGCCGAGATAGCATTGTATAAGAACGACCTGCCCACGGCTGTGAACATTATCAATGGATGGAGGGTGCGAAACGGGGTCGACAGCCTTTTCCTTGTAGACAACACGTACAGTAAAGACGATCTGATGTACGAGTACATGCTTGAGCGCGGCAAAGAGTTCTATCTTGAAGGTCACCTTTTTTACGATCTGATCAGGACCAGGCAGTATGTCAACTTCGTACCCTGGCTGGGCGAGGACAGGTTCAATGCGTCCGGCTTCTACTGGCCAGTTGATCCAAGGCTCTTCCAGGACAACCGCTTCCTTGTCCAAACCTCTTATTGGAAGTCAAAGGTTTAATTACACTCAAATACAAATAGTATGAAACATAAACGTATTCTGTTCTTTTTGATCCTTGTTGCCGGCCTGACCTCCTGTAAGAAAAGCTATGTGGATGATGGAGGGAAGTCCAATCCTAATGTCAATATGACCACCTACGATTTCCTGAAATCGGATACGCTCTTCGCCGACCTGGTACATCTCATCGACAGGGCGGGATTAAAGGAAACCATCAATGGCAACATTACGTTCTTTGCTACAACAAACTACGGCGTTCAGGATTATCTGAAAGCCATGAAACAAAGACGTGCCGTAGAACTGGGTGACGAGAATATCACCTATACGCTGGACAGCATTCCTTTGTCGAACCTGGATTCCCTGAAGACCTATATGTTCGACGGGAAGATCAACCGGGATCAGATCACCCTTGACGGTAAGCTGTATAATTCTTTGTTTGGACCGATCAGCAATGTTCAATATCTGATCAAAATGGTGCGCACGCTGGACTATAATGCGTATCTGGACCATGTGGACTATGTCACATTTACCAAAGTGTATGCTCAGCGCGATGACCAGGTGCTGGACCCCAAGACCATTCCACCTTCCGACGTAGATGCGAGCTCGACCTGCCAGACTTCCGGGATCATTACCACCACAGGTATCGTGCATGTCCTGGATGGATATCACCGGCTGCTGTTCAATAATGACAAACTGAATAATTAATCATCATAAACTCATTTATAATGAACAAAATAACTTTGACCTTGCTGGCTGCATCCGTCTGCTGTCTCGCGGCCTGCAAAAAGATCACTGACGGGTTCCTGAGCGATACTCTTCGTTATAAGAGCCCTGACCTATATTGCCAGCGCGGTCTGCCGCTGGTGCAGTCGGATGCCATCAATCTCGACGGCTCTACCCCTCCCATGTCTTTCAAAATGATGAATCTACGTGACAGCACCGGCAAGACGCTGGACCCGGCCTGGAATACGAAATACGAAATAACTGTCTTCAAGCCCGGGATGACCTTTAATGTCGATACGGACACGACTGTCGAGCTTCTGAACAAAAAACGGGAACAAAAGAACGTAACACCCATGGAGTTCAACACGGTCAGCGGGCAGCTGACCTTTAACAAGGGCTCGATCAACCTGCCCCTGGGTATTTATGTATTCGATATCGAGGCCACCAATGTACATGGCACTAAATATTATCCTTCGCTGGGACGTATCAATGTAGTAGACCCTACCAATGACGACATGTTCCAGGTGGAAGACAATTCCAACAATGCCTTTGCCGACGTAGACGGATCGGTAACGCCTATGAAGGGTCTGAAGGTGATCTTCACCAAAATATCTGCTGAAGGGGACCGCATTTTTTTGAAGCTGTCGGATAAGAACGGAAACCCATTCAATCCTAATGCCGGCGAGATCATCAAGCGGGGCGACCGTCCTACGTTCGAGAACTATACCAAGTTCCATCCCATCATGTATAATGATACCAGCATGATCTGCGACTTTGAAGTGCCACCTTTCCCCCTGGCAAAATATGTGGATGCCACCACCGACTGGGGGCATCTTATGTACTATCGCATCCCCAGCCAATTCGTGAACATCGACGGGCTGGCGGCGCATAAGTATTCCGCCAATGTGCGTATTGCTTTTGACGTCAAGCTGGATGGGACATACATTGTGGAGTACAGAATGCCCGATGCTGTGAGAACGCCGTAGTTATCGCTCTGATCTATATTTACCCTGGAGTGTACCATTTTTTGGTACACTCTTTTTTTTCCCTATATTCATCGAATATTTAATTCCCGATACAGCATGACCCAATCTCCGGAAGTTCCCGTATTACCATCCTCTTCCCGATCCCTGTCCCTGGACATCTTCAGAGGAATGACCGTTTGCTTTATGATCATTGTGAATACCCCGGGTAGCGAGACCTTCACTTTTTCTCCTTTGCGTCATGCGCATTGGAATGGCTGTACGCCCACCGACCTGGTATTCCCTTCCTTTCTCTTTGCCGTAGGCAATGCCATGAGCTTTGCCCGGAAGAAGTTTGCCACGATGAGCGATGGCGCCATACTGGGAAAGATATTCAAAAGGGCCCTCCTTATTTTCCTTCTGGGCTTTTTACTTTACTGGTTCCCCTTTTTCCGGTCGGAGAATGGCCACTGGCACCTGTCGCCCATCTCTCATACCCGGATATTAGGCGTGCTGCAGCGGATCGCGCTTTGCTACTTTTTTGCCTCCCTGCTCATCCAATACCTTTCTACCAGGGCCGTCGTCGTCATCTCTCTCCTGCTGCTGACAGGCTATTGGCTGATACTGCTCTGGGCCGGTGTACCGGGGGCAGATCCCTTTGGCATGACCACCAATGCGGGCTATCGGCTGGATGTCCTGATCATGGGCCAGGACCACATGTATCATGGGGAAGGAGTGGCTTTTGACCCCGAGGGCATCCTCAGTACGCTCCCTGCCATCGTCAATGTCATCGCGGGCTATTTCACCGGCGTCTTTGTCCAGCAGAAGGGGAAGAGCTATGAAGGACTGACCAAAATGCTGCTCGCCGGCAGCGCGCTGATGGCCGTAGCCGTAGGGTGGGACCTTCTGCTGCCCATCAACAAGAAATTATGGACCAGCTCTTATGTGCTGTATACCGTAGGCATCGACCTTATATTTCTCGCCTTTCTTATTTATATCATCGAATTCCGGCAAAAGAAAGCCTGGACGCCTTTTTTCAATGTATTTGGAAAGAATCCGCTGTTCATCTATCTGCTGTCGGAATTGCTGGTGGTGGTATTGTTCGTCGTTCCGCACGGTCCCGACGAGAGCCTCTTTGAATGGATCAACAGCAGCTTTTATCAGAAGATACTGCCCGGGGCGGTGGGATCGCTGCTCTTTGCCTTGAGCTATATGATGGTATGCTGGCTGGTGGGCAAATTCCTGGACGCAAAAAAGATTTATATCAGGGTTTGACCGTCCCGCACTTCCGAATGTCTTAAATTGCGCCTCCAAAAACCCAATGACGCTACATGTATAAGGCTGTATTCCTGGATATGGATGGGACGCTGTTGAAGTCGGACCATTCCGTGAGCGAGGCGACAAAAGAAAAGATCCGGCAGCTCACAGGGCGGGGGATCCCCGTCATATTGGTGTCTGCACGTCCGTACGACGCCATCCTTCCTACTTTCCGGTGCATTGGCATACCCGATGATCATCCGCTGGTGAGTCTCAACGGCAGCTATATTGTCGAAAGGGGACAGCCCATCCTGGACGTAAGGATCGACCTGGCTATAACCGAGGCGGTATCGGAAAAAGTACGGCCCTTCCAGGCGACGATCGCCTATTATCTTCAGAAAAAATGGTTCGCTGAAGTAAAGGATAAATGGACGGATTACGAACAAAGGATCATGGACGTGGCCATCGAAGTGGCGCCGCTGACCGAACTTGTCAAAGGATGGGCGCAGCATGGCATCGCACCTAATAAGATGATGGTGATGAGCGAGGCCGCCAATATCCAGCAGATACAGCAGCATCTCCGGAGCGCCTACAATGGCAGGCTCAATATTTATCCTTCCAAACCCACCTACCTGGAAGTGATGGATCCACGGGGATCCAAGTCCAATGCCGTGAGCTGGCTGATCCAGCGGATGAACATCCGCCGTGAGGAAGTGATCGCCATGGGTGACAATTTCAATGACAGGGAAATGATCGAATTTGCGGGAATGGGCGTAGCAATGGGCAATGCCCCCGAAGAGATCAAGGCTGCGGCAGACTATGTGACAGACACCAATAACAACGATGGCGTCCGGCTGGCGCTGGAAAAATTCTTTGGCTGAGGCTGACAGCCGGGAGATGATCAGATGATCTCGTACAGCCTTGCCAGATTGATCAGCTCCACTGTATTGGATATCTTCAGCTTGTCGAGTATGCGGGTCTTGTGCGTGCCCACCGTGGATTTGTGAAGGCTAAGCGTGTTGGCGATTTCCGATACCGAGCTTCCTTTCAACATTTGGAGAACGACCTCGAACTCTCTGTCGGAGAGATCTTCAAAAGGATTGTCCTTTAGCTTCTTTGTCAGCTCGCCCGACAATATCTCCGCGAGATTGTCGCTGATATAGCGTTTGCCGCTCAGTACTTTTTGAATGGCATATTTGATCTCGGACTCTTTCGAATATTTGTTCAGGTAACCATGCGCACCGATCTTGAGGAAACGTTTTGCAAAAAACACTTCCTGGTTCATAGTAAAGATGATGATCTTCAAAGCAGGATATTCCTTCAGCAGGTATGTAGTGAGACTGAAGGATTCCGTATGAGGCATATTGATATCCAGTATCAGCAGGTCAAAGCTGGAGGATCGCATTTTTTTTATCACCGTCTCTCCATCTTCGGCTTCATCGATAGTCACATCCCGTATACTACTATTGATCAGGAGCTTTAACCCGGCTCTGACGATGGAATGGTCATCAGCGATTAAGATAGTGTGCATTTGTCTCGGTTTGTAATAGGGTTCTCGTAACAAACAAATATAAATGATATAGCTTATATTATATCTTCGGAAAATGGGTTTCTAAAAATATGTCCCATTTTCCGAAATCAGCTATTATTTGTCCTGTGGACGACGAACCCGTGGTTCGGACTGGTTCGTCCGGGGTCGGGTTTTTATTTTTTTTGCGGCAGGGCCCCGATACCTGCTTTATACTTCCGGACGGCTGCCAGCAACTTCTTATACTTAGGGATCAATGTATGAAGAAAAAGAATATAGAAACTGACCGATAGAAAAATAATGATCAGCCACTTATAGATCCCGTTGTCAAGAAGAGGGGAGGATCCGCCCCTGGAAAAGTAAAAGACCTTCCCAAAGAGGGTCAGGGTATAAAATCCCGAAAGGATACTCAATATCCCAAAGGAAAAGACGTACTTATCCAGGATGGTCTCGATCTTCTGCAGGAAAGGCATCAGCTGCAGGCCCAGGAGGGTAGGGTAGTCTGCAAACAGCAGCAGTCTTATATGGAAGTAGACAAAACAAACCAGCAGGAAAAAAAGGATCACCTGCTGATCCATACCCGGACCTCCATACCGGTATAATGTACGGAGACGGTATATATTATACAGCAGGAGCAGGCTGCCGGCAATGATCCGGATAAGGATCTTATTTTTCAAATAAAAGGCATCGGACAGGGGGTTCCTTACTACGATCTGTTCCAGGTCGGATGAAAGCACCGGACGTTCTTCCATCGATACTTCCGGGAAACTGTCCCAGGATTCCTGCAGGTTTTTTAGCTCCATACGAGTTTTTCCTTTAGGTAAGGGATAAAGTTCTTTTTAACCCCTTCGCTCGAGACAACCTTGGAAGGCAGCGACCCAGTAAGATCTTCGATGTCTATCTCGGACGTGTTCTGGAACCCCAGGAAAAGACGCATTTTCTCATAGTCGGAGACCTCCCCCATGCGCGTCCTGAATTGAACCATATTTTTCTGATAGTCAGGAGACTTGAACTGGATGCTCCGGTCTGTTTTCGGTGCCATATCCAGACAGATGGAATGCAGGGCGGCCATGTTGACGCATGCCCTGAGCAAAAGCACCTGCTTGCTGTCATTACCTCTCCGGAAACGGATGTTCTGCGAGGCGGCAGAAATAATGTCGGCAAACAGCTTTTGATGCTCCCGGTAGTTGTTGGCGAAAAAGCGACAGATGGAATAGACTCTCTTGTGCTGAGATTTCAGAAGGGATCTGAGGTCTTGATCGGGACCTTCTTTTTTCATGGAATTATTCATGCGGTATGGATTTATAATTGTCATAGGGATGGATCACAAAAACAAATGCGAGGTAAATATTTGTATAAATCGAGACAATCGATAATTGTATATGTCGTTTTGCTTACGCAAAGAGACAAGGCGATTATGAGCCCAAAAAACAAAACATATTCTTATTTAATAAGATATGTATTATAAAATAATTTTATCAAAAAAATAGGCCCTGATTTGTAGTTAAAAAACTACATTCAATTAAATTTTGTACTATACCAACGCGGGTGGCTTATTAATAACTTGTCGCAGCAGAAAAATCAGCTTATATAGATTAGTAGCCTGTATAAGTTCTTAAACTTAAGTCAATGAGTTATGTATCTCTTGAAAATTCAGAATCTTTTCTGAAGTGTTTTGAGGTGATGGCAGAAGACAAATCTTGTATCGTTACTGATTCTGTGCTTTATTTTTCAGGAAAAACGGGGAAAGGCTTTATGACCGTTGCAGGTATTTCCACCGGTGTCGAAGTCCTGGCTATCAATGTATCCAACCTTACGGAAGATCTGACCTTTAGTTTTTTACCTTCCCGCAGCGCTTCCTCTTACATCTTATGTTTTGATGACATCAGTCTGCCCGGCCGGCTGGAGAATGACCTTCCCCTGGCGTTTGCAGGTGTTCCGGGCGATCGGCATAATTCCTCCGTATCGATTACAGATGCCAGTTATGGCAAGCTGGTAAGCTATCCCAAGGAGAAAACGATCCGTGCGCTGATCGTAAGAGTGCAGAAATCGAGCATGGGACATCTTATCGATGATTTTGATGCGGGCGCGATCCAATCCATATTGCAATCGCATAACAATACGTCTCTCAGCTGGCCCATTACATTCAAATACCGGCTGCTGCTCAATGATTTTATGGCCGACATCGTTCAGCACCCCTTCCGCGAGCTGTTCACGATAAGAAATGTATCTATCCTGGTGGAATACCTCCTGCTGCAGTTCTTTGTCATGGAGCGGCTTTCAAAGGATGGGAACTATCTCAGTACGCAGGACACGCTCAACCTGTCGAAGGTAGAGCATCATCTTTGTTCGAATTACAAGCAAGAATTTCCGGGCATTGAGAAATTATCCCGCATTTCGGCGATGAGCCCCACCAGCCTCAAGACGAAGTTCAAGAAATATTACGGCGAGACCCTATTTGGATATTACCAGAAAAATAAGCTGGAGCATGCCCGCAAGCTGCTCGATAACAAAGTACCCGTGAAAGTCGTCGCAACGGAGATCGGATACTCCAACCCCAGCCATTTCACACTGGCCTTTAAAAAGGAGTATGGCTTTTCACCCTGGCATTATCTCAACCCGCATTAAACCCAATAAACCCTTTTTGATGACCCTTATTACTAACCACCCCTCACCCAGATTCACTGAGAAATTACCGGTAGGACTGCAGATCACCTGCTGGAAGGAGACGGTGGATGAATTGAACCTGTCTATTCCTGCCGCTGGGGATAATGGTCTGTTGCTGACCTTTATTAATTACAAAGGGGATCTTCATATTGCTTCCGGAGATGGAAAGGACGGGCTTTTCCAGGCGAGTCCCGGACTCGGCCTCTTGTCCCTGGCTTCACAGCCTCTCCTGCTCCGCAGTACGGTCCCCATTCAGCTGGCAGCCGTCAC
>DASZWE010000609.1:0-9613 GCA_035546735.1 Puia sp. | reverse complement strand
TTTACCACCCCATGGCTGACCGCCCTTATTGGCCGGGAATAACCCACTACCCTCAGTTGGCGGGAAACAGTCCACCCGTCCCCCACCTACCAGTATTCGAATCCGGAAAAGAAATCTTTGGGCGTCTGCCCCGTGAAAAGACGAAAATCCTTTATAAAGTGCGACTGATCGAAATAACCCGCTTCATACGCCGCATCCGTAAGAGAGGTATAGGTAGGATATTTTCTTATCAGGTCTTTCATGCGAACGATAGAAGCAAATTGCTTGGGCGTAGCCCCGACCGCAGACCGGAACTTCTTCTCAAAAGCATCCTGGCTGACATAGAGGGAGGCCGCCAGGTCCTTTATCCGGACAATGCCACTGTGCTGTCGGATCGAAGCCAGCGCGCTGGAGACCAGCGGATCGGGCTTGTTGCAGGCATGCAGCTTTGTCAACAAAAAAGTCTCCGCAACATCGACCCTGGCCTCGTCGGTGGCCGCCCCCGCCAACTGTTCCAGCAGCTCATCCAGCTGTGAGGCAGGAAATAAATTGTCGGAGGAAATGTTAAGCTCGAATAGCTCATGGGCGGGTTGTCGCACAAAAGCATTCATCCCACCCTCCTTAAAGACTACCAACAGATTGGCCGTCTGCTTTTCGTATTGGAACAGGCGGACCGACTTCCTCAACCCCGAGATTCCCGTCGCCGGAAGGGACTCCTCTTTTTCTCCCTCCAGCTTCCATACTTTTCCCTTATATCGGAATGTCATCACCAGCGCCGTGTCCGGTATGGTCCTGCTGTCGAAATACAGATCGCTCTCCAGGATGATGAACTCCCGGACATAAGGCTGTAAAGCCGGAGAAGGAAGGAACTTGCTGTACTTCATCGCTTACAAATTACCAAAAATGCGGGATATTTGCGTATGACCCCTATCCTTCAACGCCTGACGCTTTCCAACCCGCCGGGCTGATCAGCGACTTCATGAAAAAAGTAAATTCATTTATTTCACACGCCGACTAAAATCACCCGCCATGGCCGGAAAAGATCGTCTCATCCCAAAGCCACTGTCCGACGAATACCCCACCTACGCGGATATGTATATAAAAGGACTGCCCGATGACGGCCATATACTGGAGCATCTGAAAGACCAGATAAAGAAGACCCGGCAGTTTGTCGATGATATTCCCGCCGGCAAGTGGGACTACACCTACGCGCCCGGCAAGTGGACAATAAAACAAGTGCTGGTCCATATCATCGATGACGAGCGGATCTATGCCTACCGGGCCCTCCGCTTCGGCCGGGGCGACGCCACCCCACTCCCCGGTTTCGAACAGGATGATTACGTACCTTACTCGAAAGCCAACGATCGCACCGCCAGGTCCATCCTAAAGGAATACGAGTCCGTACGAAAGGCCACCCTGACCCTGTTCCGGTCTTTCACCGAAGAGGACCTCCTGAGAAAGGGAACAGCCAATAATAATGTCTACAGCGTGCGGGGACTGCTCTACCACCTGGCAGGACACGAACTGCATCATTTGAATATCCTGAAAGAAAAATATCTCATCTGACCCGGGCGTTGACCCGCCCTCCGTCAGGACCGGGCTAAAATCCCCAGCCCACCTTCCCTTCCCCACCCAAAGTCGCCAGCCCCAGGGCTCCCGCGCTGGCCAAAGCCCGCCCGGCCCCCCTACCTCCCCGGCGCACAGCTGATCAACCCCTTCCCCGGTCTCCGGAAATCCAGCCGGGCCAGCTTATACGTACTGAACGTACTATCCCCCTCCTCGATCCTGACATTCGCATCGATCGGCACCCCCCGCAACACCTGCACCCGCCCCGTCACCGGCCAGGTGACCTCCACCCTATCGATAGCCGTAGCCTGCCCAATACCTATATGCTGACTCAAAGGATTGGAACCAAAACTTCCACCGGAATTCACATCCCTGAAAACAGACCGCTCCACACCTTTCTCCCTAAACGTCACTTTTATCCTCGCACCAATAGCCACCCGGTTCGACACCGTCCCCTTCAATACCAGATTTACCCAATGATTATCCGCCTCACCCGGATTCAGATAAAAAGAATTCTCAAACGCATCCCCCGTATAAGCGCCCCCCATTTTTACATAGATATCCTCATTCCCATCATTGTCCAGGTCGGCAAAAGACACCGCATGCCCCTTCTGCAAATTTCCCACACGCGCAGAAGTAGTGACATCCAAAAACCGCACACCGCCCATGTTCTTAAACAGCTTGTTGGGAACCACCGACCTAAGCTGCGGATTACCCGTTCCCAGGTAAAAGTCCAGATAACCATCATTGTCGATATCCCCAAAATTCGACCCCATGGCAAAAGCCACCTTATTCAACCCCACCGCAGCCGTCACCTCCTCAAAGGTCCCATCGTGCTTATTCCTGAACAAAAACACCTTCCCCGCATTCCCTACCGGCAGCTGTATCGCTTCCGCCGCCGCATAATAGGACAGCGATTGCGTAAACTCATATCCGCAAACAAGAATGTCAAGCCACCCGTCATTATCATAATCCCAAAACCAGGTAGGAAAAGTACGCGACAGATTACTGGTCAGACCAGCCTGCCTGCTCACATCCTCAAACCGGACGCCGCTATCCTTGCCGGAGACATTCCTCAATAATATCTTATTCCCGTTCAGCGTGGAAAGGAAAATATCCGTCCTGCCGTCATTGTCATAATCGCCGGAAGTCACCCCCTTCACAAACTTTACAACCGCACAGCCGGCACGGGCCGCCATCTCCGTAAAGGTCCCATTCTTATTATTGATGAACAATTGACAGGGATGCTGCTCTTCCCCGGGAGAAGTCTCATTCCCGATAAACACATCCAGCCAGCCGTCATTGTTGAAATCCGCCCAGGTGGCCGTCTGAGAAGGATGAAAAGACAACAGCCCGCTGGCCGCAGTCACATCCGTAAAAGTGCCGTCCCCATTGTTGCGCAGCAGGGAATTGGGGGTCTTCCCAAACCGGCCCTTCCACCCACCCCGCAAAACGAATATATCTTTGAAGCCATCATTATTATAATCCGTCTGCATGATGTGGAGCCCGCCCGTGAGATATCCCAGACCCGACGAGTCCGACACATCCGTAAAAGTCCCATCCGCGTTGTTCCGATAGTACCGCATAGGCTCCGTCAGGGACCAGCTGCTTAGAACAATGTCCGTGTACCCGTCGTTGTTCAGGTCGTCGGTAATAGCCCCCCCGGCAATACACTTATAATTCAGACCCATATTGGCCGCCACATCCCGGAAAGGCTTCACCACATGCAGACTGTCATCATCCTCTACCTTCAAAAGGAATTGCGGCGGCACCTCCGATGGATACCCGCCGGTGGTCATATACGCAACATTCAGCAGCCACCGGGACTCCAGATCAGTGGGATCGTCCGCCAGTATGGCCTTATACAACTCGATGGCCTTCTGCGACCCCGTCTTATCCCGATGCACCCCGGCTCCTGCAATAGGGAATATACACGACTCCGCCGTATGGTTATGAATACAATTCGTTCGATCCCCCCATCTTAAATAAGCATTGGCCAGCCCCTTCATGATTGGCGCACGTTCCTCCAGGTTGCCCAGCGATATTTTATCCAGCAACCCCTGAAAGATTGCTATCGCCTTTTGCTCCTCCCCCAATTTCAATAGCTCCTCCGCCTTCCTGTCCAGCGTCCTTATCCGGACATCTTCAACAACATCCGTATTCAACACAGAATCGCAATACCCGACCACCGCCTCCGGCGAAAAGACATTCTCATGATTATGATCAGCCTTCGCCGACACCTTCAAAAGATCGATCATCTCCTGGTTGGGCAGCGGCTTGTCCTTGCAGGCAGCAACAAACAACACAAACAAAAGGAATAGCACGCGATAGCACATACAACTGTTTTAAAAAATTCTAATGTCTGGGGCCTTCATCGGACCCGCTTTGACACGGTCCTTCCCGGCGGTAACCTTCAATCCGTTCTAATTGATACGGAACACGCGCACACTATCGTCATTGACAGCAGCGACGACGATCCGCTTCCCCTTCGCCAGCCGGATAAGCGCCATATCCTTTACATCCCCCTTCAGCACAAACCCGCTCTTATCCGGCGGCACCACCATAAACTCCCCTCTATTGCCGCCCCGCAGGAAACAGCCATAGGACGCATCATATCTTCCCGTCATGACATCCGTCTGGTAATCATTTCCAGCCAGCAGCAGATCCTTATATCCGTCATTATCGATATCCTCGCAAATGATAGCGTTGACAGGCGCAAACTGCGCCTCCGCCGGCAGCGGGTGCTTTATGAACCGTCCATTCCCCGTATTCTCGAACCAGCAGCTACGGGTCTCATCACAATAGAAATGTAATACATCCGCCTTGGACTTTCCGGAGAAGATATCTTCAAAACCGGCCCTGGCATAATCGTCATTAAGAAGGAATTTTTTCTTCACGCCAGGCACCTGCATGGCAAGCTGCGCCCTGCTGAACGACGGATAGGAACGCCGCACCCCATCCACGTCTTTTATATAATAGAACATCACCGGGTCTATCCGTCCATTGCCATCGATGTCCGCCGCATACAGGTCCATAGGCGCCGCCGCACTGACACGATAGTCACAGTTCAAACCCAGATTGCCCGCGACAAGGTCTATATCCCCATCATTGTCGATGTCTGTTGCAATAAGACTTCTCCACATGCCGTGCATACCCGTCAGCCCCATGGAATCCGTCCGCTCATGCAAAATGCCACGATCGTTCTTAAACCACCGGACAGGCATCCACTCGCCGGCTACCACCAGGTCCACCTGCTTGTCATTATCGATATCTGCCCATGCCGCCGACGTTATCATGCCACCCTTTTGCAGAGCAGGACAAACCTGCGCCGTCACGTCGGCAAAAACCCCCTTGTTGTTTCGCAGGATATAGCTGCGGGGCGACAAAGGATACTGCCCCGACACCCTGCCGCCGATAAAGAGATCCGGGTCCCCATCGCCATCCAGGTCTCCCACCGCTACACAGCCGGCAACAGTCCTCACCCCATCCGGTATCGCATCCTGCCGCAAGCGGAAATTCCCCTTTCCATCCCCCACATACAGTCGGGGTTTATAATATCGAGAGCTGTCCTCATATTGAATGTCGCCACCCGTAACCAGCAGGTCCAGCACCCCATCCCCGTCTGCATCAAATAAAACACACCCCATATCCTCCTCCATCTTGCCGCTGTCAACAAGATCACGGGACATAAACACGCTACCCGTTCCCGGACCGCCCGGCCGGACCGCCCCCGGACTGACCAGATGCCCCGCCCCCGGACCCTGCAAAAATATCTTCCCGGACTCCCCCGTCGCCCCACCAATAAAAAAATCCACCGCCCCATCCCCATCGATATCACCCGTCGCAATAAAAGGCCCCAGCTGCGAATATTTGTGCGGCAGCAACCGCTGCATGGCAAAATCATTAAAGATATTTTCCCGGTGCCGGTAGGCAATCCCCGGGGAGGAGGAGCTTACGTCCGTGAAAAAGGTCGGCCCGTCAGCCCGAAAAGCAGGCCGTCCCCGCGCAGCATCCTGCCACGACAAGGTCAAAAAAGTATCCGCACGGATATTCAGGATCTCCTGCATGCTGCTATCGGGCCAAACCACCGTAATGGAATCTATATGACCGCTCTTCCCTAATCCAAAAAGCAACTGCCGGTCCACGGAAGAAAAATAACCCCGCACGGGATTCTCCTCCTGCATCTGCATAATCCCATCGCTGTATACGCAAACCCTGGCCCCAAAGCCGTGCCTGTTCAACGTGTCACCCACCAGGCCCACACTCAAAAAATGATTTTCGACAGGCTTGCCCTTTTGTATGGTATTGTTGATAAATACAAAAGCCTCCTTATTGATATTGTTCACCACAAGATCCAGGTCCCCGTCATTATCGAGATCCGCATACACCGCGCCATTGGACATGGAAGGCTCATCGATACCCGCCGTCGCCGAGACATCCTTAAAAGTATGATCATGCTGGTTAAGGAAAAGATAATTGGAAAGATTGACATGATCCAGCTCCGCCAGCCGCTTGCGGATCAGGGCCTGCTGTTCGGCCTTGCTTTTGCCGCTATTGAATATTTTACTGCTGAACTCCAAAAAATCCGCATTGATAAAATCCCGCCCAATGCCATTCGTAACATGCATATCTTTCCACCCGTCGTTGTCGAAGTCGGCGAGCAGCACGCTCCAGCTCCAGTCCGTGGCCTGTACACCTGCCAGCTGCCCTATCTCGCTGAAATAAGGGATAGCCATATCGCCGGCCCGGACGCAGCCATTGTTTATCTGCAGCATATTGCGCATGAACTCCGGCTCATAGCCCATTCCCCGCTCCGCCTGGTAGCGGTCATAGTTCATAAAAGAAAAAGACTCCTTTCGCCGACGGTTGTATTCAGGCAGCATGTCCAGCGTCACGAGATCCGGCAACCCGTCATTGTTGACATCCGCCGCATCCGCCCCCATGCTCGAATAGCTCTGATGCTGCAAAGCCCTGCTGATACAATTGGTAAAAGTCCCGTCGTGGTTGTTCAGCCATAGCAGATCATTGGAAATAAAATCATCCGCCACATAGATGTCGGGCCATCCATCTCCGTTGAAGTCGCTCACGGCTACCCCCAGCCCAAAACCATCGTCTTTGATACCCGCCTGTAGCGTCACGTCTGTAAACACCGGATGACCCTTCGCCGAAGAATAGCCATCATTTCGGAACAGTCGGTCATTAGCCGGCGACCCGCCGGTCATATTCCGGGGGACGATGGAATTGCTGTTGTTCCCTATCAGATAATTGACAAGATACATGTCGAGATCCCCGTCCCTATCATAGTCGAGGAAGACGGCCTGCGTCGAATACCCCGAAAAAGCCAGACCATACTCCTCGGCCTCCTCTTTAAAAGTGAGATTGTGCTGATTGATAAACAACAGGTTCCTGGCCGGATGTACGAGGTCCTTCCCCAGCACGCAAACATAAATATCGTCGTAGCCGTCATTGTTGATGTCGACAATGCTGACGCCCGTGGCCCATACATTCGTCATGATGCCCGCTCGCTCGGATATATCCTCGAATTGATTGTTTCCTTTGTTGATGTACAGACGGCAGCTCACCTGGTTGGCGGAAAAGAAAATATCTTTTAATCCGTCATTGTTGAAATCACCAATACCTACGCCCCCGCCCATATAGCCAAACTCGTTGATAAAGGAAGTAGCGCTGTCCACATCATTCACCTGGTTGCTGAAATGAATACCGGACTGGTCGGGCGTCAGCTGCGTAAACAAGGTATTCTTCCGCGGATGCGTGCAGGCCGACAACAAAACCACTGCCATGCAAAAAAAAGCACCAAAAGAAGATGTTCCTTTCATATAAACAATATAAGAACAAAAGAGGCTAACAGGTAGCCCCCCCTGGTTGGCCTCTGCCAACCAGGACATAATGAAGAGGCCGACTCGACTTTTCACCTATGAGCCGGCCTCTTTTGCAAATAAAAGCTAAACAGATGCTTATTTTATCAATGGGTTAGCCGAAGTCTCATTCGATGGGATGGGGAACTTGGCCACCTGCCCTGGTTTCGGATCAGGACGGATGGACGGATAATAATTCTTGGCCCTCCACCGCAGGATGTCGATATTGTTCATTTCCTCGCCCGCCAGCTCGACAGCCCTTTCATGCATCACGGCGGCGATCGCCGCATCATGGCTGGTCAGCGTCACAGGTGTCATATGCACGCTCGCCCGCCCACGCACCTCGTTGATATAGCTGGCTGCCTGTGCGGGAGTTCCTACTTCCGCCTCGCATTCCGCCAGCATGAGCAGCACATCGGCATAGCGGAATATGCGCTGGTTGATACCGTCGGGATGGAACCCGTCGTCCGACCAGTCCAGGATCGAGTATTTACGATAGATCCTTTTCTTCACTACGCCGTTATGATTGCTTTGGGCCACGTTCATGCCATCTTCTGTAAGAACTTTAGCAGATTCTTTCTTACTACGGGTCAGGATACTGTCGCCGGACTCATAAAAGGTCATCTTATATCGGGGATCGCCTGCCTCGAATTCATTGAGTATCCCATCGGAAGGAACAACATTACCCCAGACCAAGCCATACTCCTGGCTGCGCATGATGCTTCCATCGGCTGTAGCGCCTTCACCCGTATAGCCCCAGTTGAAATTGTCGTCACCTTTGTCGACAAAGACGACTTCGAAGATGGACTCGCTGTTGAATTCATGACCAAACCCACCAATATAGTCGTCAGTTCCAGCCACGACATCTCCGTCAAAGTTATCCAGGAAGTTGTCGACAAGCGTATATTTGCCATATACCTGCAACAACGCTGTTTTAGCGGCGGCATAATCTCCTTTTTGCATATTCACCTTACCCAGCAGCACATTGGCGGCGTCTTTACTCGCGCGGCCGTCTTTGGACTGTCCCGAAGGCAGCTTGGCCACAGCATCGGTGAGGTCGCTGATAATTTGTTTATATACATCGGCGGCAGGTGATTGGGCCTTAAAGCCCGTAGCCGTAGTGACAGGCTCTGTATACAGCGGCACATCACCCCACATGGACACCAGCTCGAAATATGCCCAGGCCCTTAAAAATTCGGCTTCACCGACGATAACATCCCTCGCGGCAGGGTCATCCTTTACATCGGGAGCTTTCGAGATCACGAGGTTGGCCCGGTTGATCATTTGATACGTTCCCGACCAGACGCTCGACATGACGGCATTGGACGGAGCCGGAGAAGGCTGTTTCAGCAATTCGGCCCTGGGCGCCTCGAGCTGGGGACCACCCGAATTGGTTTCGGCTCCGCGCATATCGTGCGTAAAGAACCACTCACGCCCGACGAGGTTACCCGCACGCATGCTGGAATAGACGGCGTTCACTCCATTACGCAACTCTGCCGCCGTCTTGAAATAGCTGGTGGTGGTGGGATTATTGGTGTCGAATACATTTAATCGCTTATTACACGCAATCACGGCGGCTACGACCAGGATGACTGCGGCGATCAGTAAATTTATATTACGCCTCATAGTATTTGTTTTACAACAGTTTCTTGATTGTTAGAAATTTGCCTGGATACCTACCTGGTATGACTTGGGCTGGGGATACACAGCCGCGTCGATGCCATTGGTCAATGCAGAAGTATTGACCGTCCTGTTACCCACTTCCGGATCATAGCCCGAGTATTTGGTGAACGTCAGGATATTCTGAGCCGATACATATATCCTGAAGCTCTTGACCACTCCCTTCGACAAAGACTGCAGAGAGTTCAGGGGAATCGTATACCCTATCATCACATTCTTTAGACGCAGGTAGGACCCATCCTCCAGGAATCTCGTGGAAGGCCTTGCATTCTGGTTGGGATCGGAACCAATGGCGCGGGGTACGTTGGTATTGGTGTGGTCCGGCCGCCAGGCATCCAGTACCTTCGTGCTGGAATTGAAAAAGCGCACCATGCCTTCGGAGATGGTACGGGTGGCATTATAGATCTTGTTGCCCTGTACGCCCTGGAAGAACGCGGATGCATCGAACCCATGATAGTTCGCTCCCAGGTTGAAGGAATACGTAAATTTGGGAATGAAGCTGCCCAGGAATG
>DASZWE010000608.1:0-4231 GCA_035546735.1 Puia sp. | reverse complement strand
TTCTTTACAAACAATATACCATCACAGGCCTGTGATCAGTCGGTCCTGAGACTCTTCACCGGATTGGCCAGCGACGCCTGAATGGTCAGTATGCTGATCGTACCCAGCGCAATCACCAGCGCCGTCACACCTGCCAGGGGGAATACCCACCAGCTGAGCGTGATCCTGTAGGGAAAATCCGCCAGCCATTTATTGAGAAAATACCAGGCAATGGGCGTGGCTATCAAAAAAGCCAGCGCCACCAGCCGGAGAAATTCCCTGGACAATAGTCCCGTGATCCCCGTCACCGACGCGCCCAATACTTTGCGGACCCCGATCTCTTTCCGGCGCCGCCCGATCACCAGCGAGACGATGGCGAACAGCCCGAGACAGGACAGCACGACGGCAATAACAGCCGCCGTGCAAAACAGCGTGGACAGCCTTTCTTCCTTGGCATACCAGCGATATGTATTTTCCGTCAGATAGGACGGATTGGTAGTATTATCAGGTTCGATGGTCTTGTAAGCGTCATGCACCACGGCCATTGCCTGCCGGGGATTGTTCGTACGCACTTTCACCATGATATATCCCAGCGCCGTATGCTGCCTGGCCATCTGCAGGGTCAGGGCGCCGACCTTGTCATGCAGACTGTGCAGGTGAATGTCGGGGATTAGCCCGATGATATTCCATTTCGGCTCGGCGCTGTCCGAATAAAATGATAGACCTATTATATTTTTCTCGGCAAACTGTCTGGCCATACTTTCGGAAACGATGACATTCCGGACATTGGCGGCCGTGTCGGTGGGGAAGTCACGGCTGAAGTCGCGACCGGCCAGCAGCTTGACGCCGATGGTCTTCAGAAAATCATAATCCACGGTCAGCATCTCCGTCATAATGCCTTTTCCATTATAGGTGAACCCAATGCCCCAGGTACTTTGGCTGTGGTCTTCTCCAATGCCGATGTTGGCGGAACTGCCCGTCACGCTGAGGACCTGGGGTTGAGAAGCAAGCTGCTGACGCAATTCCCGGACATATCGAAGCGAGTTCTCCTCATTCTTCACAGGGATGCTGATCACCGACTCCTGCTCGAACCCCAAAGGAGCCGTGCGCATATACTGGAACTGACGATAGATGACGATGGTGCTGCAAATCAGCAGACAGGCCATGACAAACTGGAAAGTGATAAGTCCATTCCGCACCAGCGAGCTCCGTCCTACAGAAACCTTTCCCTTCAATACCTCCACCGTCCTGAACCTCGCCACCAGCCACGCGGGATACCCACCTGCCATGAACGATACCAACAGCATCCCCGCCAGCACAGACAGGATCACCAATGGTTGCACCAGGGCCTTCATGGACAGCTTTTCGACAAAGAGCTTGTTGAACGGATCCAGCAGGAGTACGGCCAGCCCTACCGCTATGATCAATGCAACGGCAAAGAGCAGCAGGCTCTCGATCCACAGCTGGAAAAATATCTGGGTCTTGCCGGCGCCGATGGTCTTACGCACTCCCACTTCCCGGGCACGTGTAAAGGCCCGGGCGACATTCAGGTTGATAAAATTGAAGCAGGCAATGATCAATACCACCACGGCAATAAGGATCAGAATAAATAAATAACTTTTATTTACCGAACCCCTGCCCAGTTCGTCGTCAAAGTGGAGAGAAGCATAAGGGGCCAGTTTGAGCGCAAACATATCTCCGTTGGCGTCTTTGCGATAGCCTTTGCCTTTCATATATTCGTCGTCAGCGATACGACGTTTTTTTACTAAATCCCTCAGGTTTGACTCCACGCGCTGCTGAGTGAAGTTTGGCGCTAATTGCACATATACAGGGTGGTGCTGGTGGTTCCACTCATTCTTATCAGTGGCGTAGTCGGTGTTAAGCTCGATACGCGCGAGTATATTGAACTGGATCGTAGAGTTCTCCGGTGGGTTCTGCGTGATAGCCGTCACTACAAGATCCTTCCAGGCGCCGCCGATCTTTATTTTTATCGTCTTGCCGATAGGGTCTTCTTTACCAAAGACAGCCGTGGCGGCAGGTTGTGTGAGAACAGCGCTGCCAAGGTCTGCCAATGGAGAGGTTTTGTTTCCCGCCACTATCGGGAAGCTGAACATGTCAAAGAAGTCAGGACTTACCAGCGTGACAGAGTTATCTATCTCCTTGTCTTTATAACGGATGCCCCGGCCTGCGTTCATGAAGTCAGTGGTCCTGACGATGCCGGGTACTTCGCTCTTGAAGGCAGGAGCCGCGGGATAGCCGAAAGAAGATCCCTTCTCATCCCCATCCGGCGCATGGCTCAGGTTGTAGGCCTGGTACAGGGTGTTTACATTCTTCTGCCATTTGTCGAAAGAGAATTCAAAATGCACCATCAAAAAAAGCAGTATACAGACGGTGAAAGCGATGGCCAGTCCGGCTGTGTTGATCACGGCATTCAGCCGATGGGTCTTCAGATTTCTCCAGGCAGTGAGGAAGTAGTTGCGTATCATTAAATGAGATTTTCGCTTTACATTTCACAAAAAAATCTCCACTTTTATAGGCCACTCATTATCAATGCAATAAACCTTGTTTAACCTGGACCGCTGTCCGGAAACGATACAGCAACTGTATGGTTGTGAAGGCTCGTCCAAAACATTATCTTTATGAACAAAACAATGCCCCTATTACTCATGATCCTACCCTTCCTTCTCCATGCAGGTCATCCCGCCCGTCCGGGCTATGACAATTATCCCGTCTATCAGGGTAAGGATCTGGGTCTCCTCTACACACCCTCCGCCTCCCATTTCCGCATCTGGAGCCCGCCCGCCGGGGCCGCCCAACTATTGCTATACCGCTCAGGGGATGATGTCACGGCCTACAAGATCATCGACCTGCAAAAAGGCGACGCCGGTACCTGGACTACCCGACTGGACGGTGATCAAAAAGGCACCTGGTATAATTTCTGCGTCAATATCAATGGACAGTGGAGCAAGGCAGTTCCCGACCCCTACGCAAAGGCAGTAGGCGTCAATGGAAAAAAGGCCCTCATCTTCGCCCCCCGGGACACAGACCCTGAAGGATGGACCGCAGATGAAGTCGGCGGTCACCGGGTTTACGACCGCCCCATCGACGCCATTATTTACGAATTGCATATACGCGACCTCAGCCTCGACTCTTCTTCCGGCATCACGCACAAAGGCAGGTTCCTGGGACTGGCGGAAGAAGGAACCCACAGCCCGGAAGGCCTCTCCACCGGTCTGTCACATCTGAGAGAGTTGGGCGTCACCCATATTCACCTTTTACCCTTTTTCGACTATAATTCCGTGGATGAGAGCCGCCCGGACAGTCCGCAATACAACTGGGGATACGACCCGCTGAACTACAACGCACCCGAAGGCTCCTACAGCACCAACCCCAACGACGGCATCACCCGGATAAAGGAGCTCAAGCAAATGATCGCTACCCTGCATCGCAACGGACTAAAAGTGGTCATGGATGTAGTGTATAATCATACAGGCGTCACGGAGACCTCCAGCTTCAATGAGCTCGTACCCGGCTATTACTACCGCCACAAGCCCGACGGTAGCCTGTCCAACGCCACGGCCTGTGGCAACGAGACGGCCAGCGAAGCGCCCATGATGCGAAAGTTCATGCTGGAGAGCGTGCTGTACTGGGCCCGCGAATACCACATCGATGGATTTCGCTTCGACCTGATGGGCGTGCACGACATAGCCACCATGAATCTCATCTCCGACTCCCTGAGAAAGCTGAGGCCAGATATACTCCTCTATGGCGAAGGATGGACGGCCGGGGACAGCCCGCTGCCCGACAGTCTCCGTGCATTGAAGAAAAATGTCAGCAAGCTCCACGGCATCGCGGTATTCAACGATGACATACGGGATGGAATAAAAGGCAGCGTCTTCGACATACACGACAGAGGCTTTGTCAGCGGCAAGCCGGACGCGACAGAATCCATCAAGTTCGGCATCGTCGGAGCCTGCCGGCATCCTCAGATAGATTACAGCAAGGTCAACTATTCCAAACAGCCCTATGCATGGAGCCCCGATGAGGTCATCAACTATTGCGAATGTCATGACAATAACACGCTCTGGGACAAGCTGGCCCTATCCTGCCCCGATGTGTCGGAAGAAACCCGTATCAAAATGCACATACTGGCCCTGACCATCGTGCTTACCTCACAGGGAATACCTTTTCTCCATGCAGGTACGGAATTCCTGCGAACCAAAAAGGGGGTAGAGAATTCCTACAAATCCCC
>DASZWE010000607.1:0-15776 GCA_035546735.1 Puia sp. | reverse complement strand
TGCCTATCAATAACGAGACCTATTTCAACAGTGCCATCGAGAACTCTTCCAACCAGGGTACCTGGGCGGAAGTAGACTGGGGTAATGGCGCTGCGGAGATCAATCCCAACGACATACAGAAGATCACCGTGCTAAAGGGTGGTACTGCCGCGGCCCTGTATGGCTCCCGGGCGGCTAATGGCGCCATCGTGCTGACTACTAAAAAGGGGACGGGCGGGAAAAACACCATGGGTGTGAGCTTTAATTCCAATACCACCTTCGAGACGCCGCTGAAGCTGCCTCGTCTGCAAAATCAATATGGAGCAGGTGTAAATGCCTATCCTTTGTCCGGTACGCCCAATACCTATGCTTTTGTGAATGGCGGTGGCGGCAGTGAGAACAATATCCCCAACTGGGGGCTCCAATTCGACCCCAACGTGAAGGTGAACCAGTTCGACAGTCCCGCGGGTGATGGACTGCAGGCAGGGGATCTTACTCCCGGCGCTGTAGATCCCAATTATCACATCGTGGCTACTCCCTGGTTAGGTCATGCGGACCATTTTAAGAAATTCCTGCAGACAGGCGTAACTACGCAGAACACGCTGGCGGTAGGAGGGGTTACGGACAATGGCAGCTACCATATGTCCGTCGGTTATTTGTCGAATACGGGTATCCTGCCCGGTACTGATCTGCACCGTTATACGCTTTCTCTCAGAGGCGAGCACAAGTTCACCAATCATCTTACGTCCGACATATTCCTGAACTATATCAACAGCGGCAGCAGCAACCGGCCCAATATCGGGTATGGTTCCGAGAGTGTCATGTATACCTTCTTCGGCGTATATGGAATGCCCATGAACATCGATATCAATTCTTTGAAGAAGCAATGGCAGGTGGGGCAGAACCAGACCCACCAGTTCCGCTACTGGAACAACCATGACAACCCCTATGTTACCCTCTATGACAATGTCAATAAGTTTTCCAAGAACCGGCTCCTGGGCAATGCGTCGTTGAAATATGAATTCACGCCCCAATTCAACGTGATGGTGCGCACCGGTACCGATTACTATACGGACAATCGGGAAGGGCACCGGGCTTTTACTACTGTACGATTTCCCAGCGGTGGTTTCAGGACGGATGATGTGACCTACCTGGAGAACAATACGGATTTCCTGCTGAACTATCACAGGAAGGCGGGTTCCGACATCCATTTCAGCGTATCCGGCGGCGGCAACCGATTTATGCAAAACATCTCTTATACGAGGGATATCGCCAATGCGCTGATCACGCCCGGTCTTTATAACTTCTCCAATGCGCAGAACCAGCTGCCAACCCTGTATCAAAAGTTCGACAAGGTGATCTATAGCCTGTATGCGTTTGGCGACATCGATTATAAGAAGGTGCTTTACCTGAATGTCACCGCGCGTAATGACTGGTCCAGCACTTTGCCGAAGGGGCAGAATTCCTACTTCTATCCTGCGGCTTCGTTGAGCGGTATTATTTCGGACATGGTCGCGCTGCCGGACGCCTTTTCCTTCCTCAAGCTGCGTGTATCGGCCTCGCAGGTAGGACGGGATGCGGACCCCTATTCCATCAACAATACATACCTGACGAATACGCCATTTAACAGCTATCCTTTGACCACGGGCAATCCTGTGCTGGCTAACAACAACCTGAAACCTTCCACGACGACTACGGAAGAGGCCGGGACGGAGATGCGTTTCTTCAGGGACAGGTTCGGGTTGGACTTCACGTATTATAATTCAGAGACGAAAAATGAGATCGTGACGCTGCCTATTCCCGTTTCATCCGGTTATACCAACGCCTATGTGAATGGGGCTACCATCCATAACAAAGGTGTGGAGATCATGCTGACCGCAGCGGCCATCCGTCCCAAAACGCCCGGTGGTCTCAGCTGGGATATGAACTTCAATTTCAGCCACAATGTGAGTACCGTAAAGGCTTTGCCTGCGGGTATCAACACCTATATATACGCCCAGGTGACACAGTACGACCGGTACTATCGCGCTATTCAATACGATGCTGTGGTAGGGGGGAAGATCGGCAATATGTATGGCAACGATTTCCAACGGGATCCCAAGGGGGAGATCATTTATAAAAATGGCATTCCCCAGATCACTTCCAGCCAGAACACGCTATTGGGTAATTACAATCCCGACTTTATCCTGGGGTGGTATAATGATTTTTCCTACAGGAATTTCAACCTGAGCTTCACCTGGGACTGGCACCAGGGCGGAAAATATTTTTCTTATACGTCCCTGGGCATCCTGGCCGGCGGCATGTCAGTGGAGACCCTTCCGGGAAGGGAGACGGGTATTGTCGGGAGGGGGGTAATGGATGACGGCACCGGGAAGTATGTTCCCAATACCGTGAAGGTAGATGCCGCCACCTATTACAATGGATATTACAATGCCAGTAACAATAATGCATTCATGTATGACGAGACCTATGTCAAGCTGAGGGAGGTGAGAGTGGGATATACTTTTCATCATCTTCTCGGGAAGGGTTCCGGCTCCAATCTGAATGTTTCGCTGATAGGAAGGAACCTGCTGGAATTCACGCAGAATAAAGATGTCGATCCGGAAACGCTGGCCCTGAGAGGGCAACAGATCCTGCCCGGAACAGAGTTCCTGAGCGTACCTGCTACACGTAGCATGGGTATTTCCGTAGGGGTTAATTTTTAACGATCAGATAAAAAAAGATTATGAAGAACAATATCATATTACTGGCGGCTGCCGCGATCTTCTTTACGTCCTGCAGCAAGGAGCTTACCCGGGTGAATATCAATCCTAACAATCTCGAGACGCCCGACGCCACCACGCTTCTTTCCAATACCATTGTGAGCGAATTTTATAATAATGCCAGCATTTCCTGGACGCTGGCCAATGGGTATGATCAGTATATGACCTTTAGCAGCTCGTATTACGATCAGCCTACCCGATATTCTCCTGTATCCAACAGTCCTTACTGGATAGCTATGTATGAAGCTGCCCGGGACGCCAATACGTTGTACAACACCGGCGTAAAGAATAGCAGCGCATTCCTCCAGGCGGCTGCTCTCACTTTGCGTTCGTATGCTTTTGCGCAGCTGACGGAATTATGGGGAGATATTCCTTTTACGCAGGCACTGCAGGGTTCTACGGGAAGCTACACTCCGCCGTATGACAATCAGCAAATGGTATATACGGATGCGGGCGCGGGGATCATCCCTTCCCTGCGCAGGGCTGACAGCCTGTTGAAGGCCAATCCTTCCGGATTGCTTGCCGGGGATCTTTTATTCAATGCCAATGTCGCCAGCTGGAGAAGGTTTATCAATGCCCTCCGTCTGCGCTATCTGCTGCGGGTGTCGGCGAAAATGGACCCGTCCACCGAGATGCAGGCCATTGTCAGCGATGGTACGTTGATGCAAAATGCCGGGCAAAGCGGCGCTTTGACCCTTCCCACTATCACTCCCTATAACTTTCCCAGCCTGACCGAACGTACGGGGGACTTCCAGGTGAAGTATATGAACAGCCTGTTGTACAATACTTTCGTGAATACCGGGGACAGCGCCCGGATACAGGCTTATTTTGCTAAAAATCCCAATAACGCGTCCAAAACAGATTTCAATTTCAGCTACTTTGGAGGGATGCCCATGGTTATCGACGCCGATGGCACGCAGGTCGCCACTTCTTCGAACTTCAATGCCAGCTTCGTATCGGGCGCCAATAAAAGCCTGATCAAGGCCCGGATCATTACCTATGCCGAGCAGGAGCTTATCCTGGCCGAGGCAGCGGTAAAAGGCTTTATAGGGGAGGATGCCCGGACCCATTATAACAATGGGGTCAATGGCGCCTTTGCCGAGATCGGGATCACGGACGCCACCGGCTCCAACTACCTGGGGCATACGGGGGTAACGTTTGACAATTCCACCACCGCTGCCTCTTTACAGCAGATCATCACGCAGAAGTGGCTGGTTAACATCAACAACGGCTTTGAAGGGTGGATCGAATTCAGGCGTACCGGCTATCCGGCGTTGGAGACAGGGGGTGGCGTCAACCTGAATAATGGGGCCATCCCTACCCGGTTCCTCTACCCCACGGATGAGGTTACCATCAATGCGAAGAATTATAAGACCGAGGTGTCCAATATGGGAGGGACCGAAATAACCACTTATAAGGCCTGGTGGGAGAAATAGATGGGTGAGTCCGTCCAGAAATAGGGGTTTCCTGCTAAAAACTTAACATTGGGGCTGTTACTTTAGTATTAATTTTGTGTTACCTGATTATTAACACAAACATTATTCTTATGAGTCAACAGGAGACGGCGACGGGAACAACCCCTACAAAAAAGCAGGTTCGTAAGGAGCTTGCGGATAAGCTCACGGGGGCATTGGCAGACTACAAACAGGAGCTGGGTGAAAAGAAGCTGGCTACCCATGTCAGGAAGGTAAGTAAGCTTATCGGCCGCGACTTGCTGAAGGTCAGCAAGAAAAAAGAGCGCACCAAAAAGAATGCAGCCAAAAAGACCCGCACAAAGGCGAAGGCTGAAAAGAAATAGATCACGCTTAAAGATTCTTTCATCGTCCCGGTAAACCACCGGGACGATTTGTTTGTAGTGTAGTTTTTAGCACACTAAAAACGAACTTTATGTCCACCTTCGGAGATCTAAAACCAAACACGTATTACCTGATACAGGTTGATGATGAGTCTGATATCGAGCTGGTGTCTGTACTGATGGATACCAGGGAGACGGTGTTGCTGCGCAGCTATCTCCCTCAGGCCGAAGACTTTTTCCAGTATAAGGATGAGATGGTCTACAAACTGGTGGAGGAGTTCGACCAGGAGACGGCTGAGCGGTTCCAGGCCTTGTACCAGGAGGAGACGCAGGAAGAGCAGCAGGAGTATTTCGAGTTCGAAGAGGATGAAGAGGAATGAATAACGAGACTTTAACGTATTTTTTTTCTACCTTAGCGCCGCTATGCGAGCGGGAAGGTATAGTATTATAGTTGGGATACTGGTTCTGATTACCAGCCTGGTGAAGGGCTCGCACTCCCGTGACCTCACAATTCCCCTTATACATCATTCGGATATAACAGCGCTGAGCGCTGTACGGCACCATCGCATGGATGTCGGCCATTTTGTATCAGTCGGACAGGATAATCTTCCGGATCACTCCAAGCACAAGGAGAAGCGACATGGCAAGTCGCTGATGAGCCAGGCCATTGTTGCCGACTGTCCTTTCACGATCCTTCCGGATTTTACCTATTGCCATCGTAATTATTCTCTTTTTCTTCCCGGCGGATGTACCCGTCAATTCGTCGGTAATTTCTCCCTTCGCGGCCCTCCTGCGTGCTAATCGAGCTCTTTTAACAGCATCATCGATTAGTACACTTCACTTATTATAATTTATGTATGAACGTATCTTGAAAAGGATATCCTTCCTTTTTATACTGGTCCTGCACCATGTAGTGCAGGGGCAGACACTTCCACTTAATAAGGCGATCTCTCTTACCCTTGCAAACTATCCGTCTATCCGGGCCCGTGAAGCGCAGGTGCGTTCCGGCATGGCATCTGTTGTCGAGACAAAGGACAGGCGGCTGCCTTCCCTGAACCTTTTCGAGCAGGTGGATGCGGGTACCAGCAACAACCTGGGAGCCGCCTATTTTTCCGGCGGCATTGTGCCTTCCATATCGGGTGTGAGCGCCCGTCCCGAGAACATCGGCACTGTTTCCACGGGCAATATCGGCGTGGCGTATATGCAATGGCAGGCCACTAATTTTGGCGGGTATAAGGCCGGCATCCGGGAGGCCTATTCCAGGCTGAGGGTCGATAGTATGGACCTGCAGCGGGAGCGGTTCTATCTTTCCGGCATCGTTTTACAGTCCTACCTGGATCTTATCAGGAATTATGAGCTAAGTCTTATTCAGCTGGAGAATCTCCGGCGGGCCGATACGATAAGGCTTGCTATCCGCAATTACGTGATCAGCGGGATGCGCCCGGGTGTCGACAGCAGTCTGGCCGAGGCGGAGTATTCCAAGGCGCAGCTCAATTATCTCGATATATACAATGCTTACAGGCAGTCCAAGGTGCAGCTGTCGCTGCTGACGGGTTTGGACACGGTGGCCATTGGTCCGGAGCTGAGCAATGACAGCCTGTTGCTGGGGGCGTTGAGTTCCCGGAGTTACCAGGACAGCGTACGTACCCGTCATCCTTTCCTGGATTATTTCCATTCCATTTATGAGAACAGCCAGGCGAGGGAGCAGCTGATCCGGAAGTCCTATATGCCGAAGCTGTATGTGCTGGCGGCGGGATGGATGAAGGGGGCGAGCATCAATCCCAACGGCACTATAGACAAGGACCTGGGTTCGGGGCTGGGCTATTCGCGGTACAATTACCTGTTCGGGTTGGGGATTAGTTACGACCTGTTCGATCTAAGGCGGGAAAAGGACCGGCTGAATGTGCAGAAATACCAGACGGAGGAGGCGCTTCACAATTATGAGCAGCAGGAGCAGAGCCTGAAGAATGCGGACATGCAGGCTTCGGTGAACCTTCGTACCGCCGTGGACAAGTTTGGCCAGATCCCGGTGCAGCTGGGGGCTGCCAATGACGCCTACCGGCAGCGGTTGACGCAGTACAATGCCGGCTTGTCGAACATTATCGATCTTACCAATGCGTTGTATGTGCTGAACCGCGCCCAGACGGACCTGATCAACACGAAGGACGGGGTATGGAGGGCGATCGTGCAGAAAGCCTATGCCGACAATGGCATTAATCAACTTTTATCTATTTTAAATTAACTATAGTATGTCATTAGTGTCTTCGGGGTTAAAGAAGCCTATTGCCGTGATCGTGCTTACCCTTGGGGTGCTGCTGTTCTCGGTGATTGCCATCTTTACCATTCCCATTGATATATTTCCCAAGCTGAACCTGCCTACGATCTATGTGATCGAGCAATATGGGGGGATGTCGGCGCAACAGATGGAAGGTTTTTTCTCTACGCGGATGCAGGATCAGTTCCTGTATATCGACGGCATCAAGAATATTTCGAGCAAGAATACGCAGGGTCTGACCATGCTGAAGCTGACCTTTTATGAGGATGTCGATATGGCGGAGGCTTCGGCGCAGGTGGCTTTGCAGGTGAACAGGGTCATGAAGTTCTTTCCGCCGGGCGCGTTGCCGCCGCAGGTAGTGCGTTTCGATGCTTCGTCGTTGCCGGTGGGCGAGCTGGTTATGAGCAGTCCCGACAAGAGCCTGAAAGATATTTACGATCTGGCTACCACGATGGTAAGGCCCATGTTCTCTACTGTAAGAGGGCTTTCGGCGCCTCCGCCTTTCGGATCGAATTCAAGATCGGTGGTGGTCAATATCGATCCGGACCGATTGCGCAGCTATAATCTGACACCGGACCAGGTAGTGGAATCCATTGCAAAGGCCAATGTCATGACGCCATCCGGAAATGTGCGTATCAACAATACCATGTATGTAACGACGATGAATTCGCTGGAGGATGAGGTGGAGGATTTTCAGAATATTCCGATCCTGACCAATGGGACGAATACCGTGTTCATCCGTGATATCGGGAGGGTGAATGATGCCGCGGACGTTACGGTGGATTATGCGATGGTGAATGGCAGGAGGTCGGTGTATATACCTGTCGTAAAAACGGCGGATGCGTCTACCTGGGATGTGGTGCAGCAGTTGAAGGCGCGTATCCCTGAGATGCAAAATTTGCTACCTAAGGACGTCCATATCAATTATGAGTTCGATCAGTCCGTCTTTGTGATCAATGCGGTAAAGAGCCTGATGACGGAGGGGATACTTGGCGCTATCCTCACGGGATTGATGGTGTTGCTGTTCCTGCGGGACCTGCGGAGCAGCCTGGTGGTCATCATCACCATCCCTGTGTCCGTGTTGAGTGCGTTGTTCCTGTTGAAGCTGGCGGGGCAGACCATCAATATCATGACCCTCAGCGGGCTGGCGCTGGCGATAGGGATATTGGTAGACCAGGCCACGGTCACCATCGAGAATATCCATCAGCACCTGGAGATGGGCAAGCCCAAGCGGCAGGCCATTTATGAGGCGTGTGAGGAGATCTCGTTCCCGCTGCTGCTGATCTTATTATGTATACTGGCCGTATTTGCTCCGGCGCTGATCATGACCGGTGTACCCAAGGCCATGTTCCTGCCCTTGTCGCTGGCTATTGGCTTTGCGATGATCGCTTCGTATTTTTTGGCCCAGACGCTGGTCCCTATTCTTTCCAACTGGATGCTGAAGGCGGAGAAGTTCATGTACCGGCATGGCCATGCGCATGCGCATGCGGGGTTGGCGTTGGACACGGCCGAGGTGGATGAAGTGAGTCTGCATACCAGCAATGAGATGACCGTGCCCGAGAAGAATGACGGGTTCCAGCGATTCAAGATGTGGTATACCCGCCGGGTGGAGGGGTTGATGCGTAGCCGGGGGATCACGGTAACGCTTTATTTTCTGCTGGTCTTTGGTCTGGCGGGACTGGCTTTTGTAAATATCGGGAAGGACCTGATGCCGAAGGTAAATGCGGGACAATTCCAGCTGCGTATCAAGATGCCCGATGGCACCAGGCTGGAAAGGACCGAGCGGGCGGTGCATCAGACGCTCGATATTATCGACAGCGCGGTGAATGGTCATGTCGCCATCACCTCTGCGTATGTGGGACTGGTGCCCAGCAGCTATGGGACGAGCAATCTGTATGTATTCAACAGCGGTACACACGAAGCCGTGCTGCAGGTAGAGCTGGATGAGAAGTACAAGGTGGACATGGAGGATCTGAAAGACAGGTTGCGGAAAGACATTACGGAGGGGATCCCGGGTATTCGTCTGTCTTTCGAGCCGATTGACCTGACGGAGAAGATCATGAGCCAGGGGGCGTCCACGCCGATCGAGGTCCGGGTGGCGGGCAAGAATATGAAAAATATCGAGCTGTATGCCGACCGGCTGGTGGATCAGCTGAAAAAAGTGCCTTATCTGCGGGATGTGCAGATCGCGCAGCCGCTGAAATACCCGGTGATCAAAATAAATCTCGACCGGCTCAAGGTAGCCCAGATGGGTCTGGATGTTTACCAGGTCGCCCGTTCCGTCACGGATGCGACGTCGTCCAGCAGGTTTACCGAAAAGAACCAATGGCTGGACGCCAATGTAGCGCGAACCTACCAGGTGCAGGTGCAGGTGCCGGAGTATATCATGAATGAGGTCGGAAAGCTCAGAGAGATCCCGTTGATCAAAGGGCAGGCGAGGCCGGTATTGGAAGATGTCGCCAGCTTTTCAACCGACACGTTGCCCGGGGAGTATGATCGTGTGGGGCCGCGGCGATTTGTCACCGTTAGCGCGAATATCCATAAGAAGGACCTGGCTACGGCCAGCGCTGCCGTGCAGAAGGCTATAAAGGAGCTGGGTGATCCTCCGCGTGGTCTCATCACGGATGTCAAAGGTACGTCGAGCCTGCTGGTAGAGACATTGAGCGGTTTGCAGAATGGACTGCTTATTGCCATTGTCGTGATCTTTTTGTTGCTGGCGGCGAACTATCAATCCTTCAAATTGTCGCTGGCGGTGCTGACGACGGTGCCTGCGGTGATATTGGGTTCGCTGGCCGCGTTGCTGATCACGGGGTCGACGCTGAACCTCCAAAGCTATATGGGGATGATCATGTCCACCGGCGTATCGGTGGCCAATGCGATCCTGATCGTCACCAATGCGGAAAAGCTCCGGTTGGAATACAAGGATGCTACGCGGGCTGCTGTGACCAGCGCTTCGATACGTCTCAGGCCCATTCTTATGACCAGTCTGGCCATGATCGCCGGTATGATCCCGATGGCTTCCGGCATGGGTGAGGCTGGCGACCAGACCGCGCCATTGGGTCGCGCGGTAATCGGCGGGCTACTCTTTTCCACGCTGTCGGCGCTCCTTGTCCTGCCGCAGGTGTATGCGATCATTCAAAAAAGAACCGATTTTTCAACCCCTTCTCTTATGCCTGAGGAGGTCAAAATATAAATGTTATGCGTAAACTACAATATCTGATCTTTTTCGTTTTTGCGGTGTTGCTCTGGGCTTGCAACGAGGGTGAAAGCCATCCGGTGACCGATAGCGCCGCGAAGGCGCCTGCCACACACAGCAACTATGTCCTTGGGGAGGCGACCGAGGCGGAGATCGGCAGTACGGTGCATTTGCCGGCCGTGCTCAAGCCGTTCGAGATGGTGGATATCTATCCCAAGGTGAATGGTTTTGTGAAGGAAGTGCCGGTGGATCGCGGATCGCGGGTAAGAACGGGGCAGCTGTTGATAAGGCTGGAAGCGCCCGAGATCGAGCAGCAATATATGGGTGCGAAGGCCAGGTATCTCCAGGCTTATGCATTGTCGCTGGCCACCAAGGATGACTATGACCGGCTGACGGTGGCCAATAAGATGCCCGGTACAGTGAGTGCACATGATCTGGAGCTGGCCAGGGCCAGGATGATGGCGGACAGTGCGACCACGCAGGCGGAGATCGCGAACTACAAGGCGCTGGAAGCGACGCGGGACTATCTCACCGTCACGGCGCCATTCGATGGGGTCATCACGGAAAGGAATGTTCACCCCGGCGCCCTGGTAGGCCCCAATCTCAAGACCGATGACAGGCCCATGCTGGTGCTTCAGAAGGAGGACAGGTTGAGATTAGTGATCGATGTCCCGGAAGTATACAGCAATCAGCTGACCGGGCGTACTGTAGTCAGCTTCCGCGTCAGCACGCTGCCGGGGAAGATCTTCCATGGGACCGTCAGCCGCGCCGCCGGGTCATTGAATATGAAGTACAGGAGCGAAGCCATCGAGGTGGATGTGAAGAACGACAATGGCCTGCTGAAGCCGGGCATGTATGCGGAGGTGGATATGCCGGTGCAGCGCAGCGGGAAAACCCTTGTAGTGCCTGCCTCCGCGGTAGTGGTTTCGCAGGAAAGGAAATATGTTATTGCTGTGGATGGCGGGAAAGCCCATTGGGTGGATGTGGTTACAGGCAATTCGCGGAATGATTCCACGGAAGTGTTTGGAGATTTGGCGCCGCATGCCCGGGTGATCGTGAATGCCACCGATGAGATAAGGGATGGATCGGCTGTTCAATAACGTTTAACCTTCTATTCTTAACCTGACCAACACCAAACCATGGATCGCTCCAAAACTGCCCAGCTAGGTCTTTATGCTATACTCGTCAACGGGGATTACGGCACGTTGAAATTTAATAAATCCCTATTGGCATTTCGATACCGTATCGATATAGTGCCCCTGGATGAGTTTGAAAAAAGATATGGAGGAATATTTGGGATGGAAAACAGTTCTGCCGTTGACCAGGACGTGCCTGTGCATTATCTCGACAGTAAAAAGAAGCCCCGCACCGTGTGTATAAGCAGCCATTTTAAGCAGAGCGTCCAGGAAAGGCATCCGGAATATATTCCCCTGTTGGAGAGAGGGTATGCTGTGCTATTGAAGACCTACAAGACGGTGCGTACGGAAAAAAAAGGATGGAATGATCCTGAAAAGATCAGGGAGCATTTAGTGGAAGCCTATGAGTTCTGCCAAAATTTCCGCAGCTGTCTCCGGCTGACGGTGGGGGATCATTTTACCCCGGGCGATTTCTTTGGATGTGTCGTGGGCAGTGGAAAAGTTATCAGATACAAGGAGCCGAGCCTGCCGGCCCGGCTCCTTCCTTATATCGAGCTGGCCAATTCCATCTATATGAGCAGCCTGAATGCGGATAACTACAAGCTGCGGTTCATCCAGCTGCTGCATTGCCTGGAATCCTGTCTGAATACTTCCGTTCCCGACCCGGCTGCTCATATTACGGCGCGTCATGTGGCGGCGCTGGTGGCTCCGGATAAAAGCGCCTTCCGGAAGACGTACCTGGAAACGGTGGAATTATATAAAATACGGAATGAGCTGATCTATGCGGATCCATCCGGCACGGCGCGGATGGCTTTGCTGGAAAAGGAAGTAGAATCGAAGCTGGAAGAATTGGACAGGATCGTGCGCGCGGTGCTGAAAAGGCTGATCCTGCTGAATTATGAGAAAAAGGAACAACTGATAGAGGAGCTGGAGCTGCTGACCTTCCAGGAAGGATGACCCGGCGAACCGGCGGGGGCGAGCTAGGCGTACTTAATAATAATGGACTCGATCACGTTGGTGGCATCCTCACACTTGTCGGTGGCGATCTCCAGCGCCTGGTAGATCTCTCTCTTTTTGATCACCTCCTTGGCGTCGGGTTCCCCGTCGAACAGCTTGTCGATGCTCATATCGAAAATATCGTCAGCCTGGTTCTCGATGCTATTGACCTTTACCAGGGCGTCCGTGATCTTGCGCATGTTCCTCATATCCCGCAGTTCCCGGACGGCGTTCCGGATCTGTTCCGCCCCCTGCTCGATGAGGTCCGCCATTTTTTGGATACCTGTATCGTTGGGATTGACCTTATAGAAGTTTATCTTTTTGGCAGACGAGTAAATGTAGTCGCAGATATCATCCAGGGCGGTGGCCAGGTAATGGATATCTTCCCGATCGAACGGAGTGATAAAATTTCTTCCCAGCTCCGTATATATCCGATGTGTCAGCTCGTCATTGATGTGTTCCTGGTTCTCCAACGTGTTGATCAGCTCTTCCCTCCGGTAGAAATCAACTTCCGAAACTACTGCCTTCAAAGTTTTCCCCATGGTGTATACATTATCCGCCACTTCTTCAAAGAGGGAATAGAAGACCAGGTCTTTCGGCATGAATAATTTCATGATTGAATTAAAGCTCATTTGCACAAAATTTGAATAAAATTACGCGGCATCGATCCCGCGATGTTCAGGCTTGGATTTTGGTAATGATTTCTTAATATCATCTGCCTGTTACCTACCCCTGTTCCTCCATTCACTATTTATTTACAGAGTATGGAATGTAACGGTGTTTTTTCCCGGCATTGTTTTTAGATGGTTGGTATCTAGTTGTTTAGGAATTAAATTCTGGCAAATGTGACCGCCATGTTACACCCCCTTCATAATTTCTTAACATTCGGGTAACCTGCCGGTAACACACGAAAGGTTCCTTTGCAGCAAATTTTAACTATTCGTTTATGCGTTTCAGACTACTGCTGACCTTCGCCTTGCTTGGCTTCCTGGGAATTCTTCGTGCACAGGAGACCACTGCAACGCTCAATGGAACTGTTTACGATTCCAAGGGGGCTCCTGTCCCCGGGGCGTCCGTCGTTGTAAAACACGAGCCCACCGGCTATTCCACGGGAACCCAGACAAATAATAAGGGCATCTTTGTTATCCCGAACCTGAAGGTAGGCGGTCCATACACCGTGAAGATATCCTTCACCGGGTATAAGGAGGAGACGATCTCCGACCTCAACCTGGTATTAGGCGATAACCCGGAGGTGAATGTAGGGCTCAAGCTCAGTGAGACGGCTCTTACCGAAGTGGTGGTTGTCGGGGGCAAGAAGGGTCAGCCTTCCGGCCTTACGGTGGGAAAGGCTCAATTGACTACGCTGCCTACCCTGGGCAGAAGTCTTTCCGACTTTACGCGTCTTACTCCTCAATCCAACAACAACTCATTTGCCGGAACCAACTTCCGTTATAATAATATTACGCTGGACGGCGCTATGAACAATGACGCCATCGGCTTTAGCAACTCATTTGGCGGTGTCAGCGGTGGCGGTCAGTCGGGCACAGCCGGTTCGGGTACCCGTACCAACCCTTATAGCCTGGATGTTATCCAGGAAGTACAGGTTCAGCTGGCTCCTTATGATGTAAAGCTGGGTAATTTCACCGGCGGTACCGTCAACGCAGTTACCAAGAGCGGCACCAACAACCTGCATGGCTCTTTATATGGCTATGGAAGGAACCAGGCCCTGGTGGGAAGCAGTCCGGATGCCGCCAAGCGCTCTATCGGCTCCGACTTTTACGATTATCAGTATGGCGCTACTCTCAGTGGTCCCATCGTGAAGAACAAGCTGTTCTTTATTGCCAATGTGGAGATCACCCGTCGCCAGGAACCTACCTTTTATAATGTAGGGGACATCGGCGCCGCCATGACACAGGCGCAGGCCGACCAGATCACCACGGCTTTCAAGGCTGCCGGATTCGATCCCGGCTCCTATGCTCCGGGCAAGATCTTTACCAATAGTGACAAGTATTTTGGCCGCCTCGATTACAATATGAGCTCCAGGACCACCCTCACGGTGAGAGGTATCTATACAAAGGGCTGGGGCAACAACCTGGAGCGTACGCCTGCCGTCTACCAGTTCAGCTCAACAGATTTTACCCAATTCAGCAAGAACGTAAACATCGCAGCCGAGGTGAAGACGAAGTTCAGCAATGCGGTGAGCAACCAGCTGATCCTGGGCTATATCAATGTACATGACTATCGCAGTTTCCCCGGCGCTTTCAATAATGTAACGCCTTATGTAGATATCACCAACGGCGCCGCCAACATCTGGCTGGGCACCTGGCGTGAAGCGGCTATCTATAACCAGCGTCAGAAGACCTTTGAGTTCACGGACAACGTGACCTGGAACAAGGGTGTGAATAAGTTTACTTTCGGTACGCACAACGAGTTCTACAATTTCGACTATGGTTTTGTCAACAGCTGGAATGGCCGCTGGCAATATGGCAATGTCGCCAACTTTGTCGGCAATATGCCCAGCCGTATCCGTGCCGCGTATCAGCCTGGCTCCGGCAAGAACAACTATGACGAACTGCGGGAGAATACGCCCGGCAGCGCTTTCAATGTAGGTCTGATCAGCCTGTATGCGCAGGATGAGATCGCCGTTACCCGTCGCTTCAAGCTGACGCCCGGTGTACGGTTCGACTACTCCTATGTAGGCAGCCAGCCCCTGACCGACGCCGCGCTGAATACCACGGTGGACTATGTCAACCCCACCAACCCCACCTATTCCCATACGCCCTTTGGCTCGTTCAACAACAAGTGGTTCGGGAATGTGATCATTTCCCCCCGCCTGGGCTTCAACTGGGACATCAATGGCGACAAGTCTGTTGTGGTCAGAGGCGGAACGGGCATCTTCACCGGCAGGATCCCCTTTGCCTGGTTAGGATATGCCTATACGCTCAGCGGTCCCAATTTCAACAACATCGACTACAAGCCCGCCAGTGGTACCGTGGTTCCCCTGGTTGGACCTGATAACCTGGTATCCACTATCACCGCTGTCAGTCCTGGCTCCGTTGCGACCCGCGAGCTCGACATCGTAGATAATAAGTTCAAGCTTCCCACGGTGTGGCGCAGCAGCGTGGCCGTCGACTATAAGTTTGGAAATGGCTATAAGGCGACATTCGAAGGGATGTATACCAAGACCATTTATGATGTACTATTCCAGCAGATCAACAAGAAGGACCAGACGCAGTTCTTCTCCACGGGCCCCACGCAGACGCCTGTGTATGTTGGCGGCAACCTCAACAGCCAGTTTGCCAACGTGTTCCTGCTGACCAACACGAAAAAAGGGTACAGGTATAACCTGACCGCACAGCTCTCCAAGACTTCCGTCCCCATGCCGATGGGTGGCGGAGGGGCCAAATGGACCTATAACTGGTCTGCGGCCTATACGTATGGTATGTCGAAGGACGTAGCCAATGGTATCCGTAACTCCATGCAGAGCAACTGGGACTACAACCCGGCCATCTCTTCGAACAGTCCTCAGCTGGGCTATAGCAATTTCGACCTGCGTCATCATATCATTGCGACCCTGGGAGGCGCCTTTATCTGGAACGATGTCAACACTACTTCGTTGAACTTTTTCTATTCTGGT
>DASZWE010000606.1:0-3733 GCA_035546735.1 Puia sp. | reverse complement strand
TGGAAAGAGCCGAATGGATCTGCCTCAACGGCAAATGGGATTACCGTGGTGGCAAAGATGCACCTGACGCTCTTCAGCCTTCCAAGCCCGCCTCTTTTGAAGGGGTCAGCGGCAAGATACTAGTACCCTATTGTCCCGAATCCTTTCTGTCGGGTGTTCGGCGAAAACAGGAGATCAATATGTGGTACCGCCGGACCTTTGACATACCGGCGGCCTGGAAGAACAAACAGGTGGTCCTTCATTTCGAAGCCGTCGACCATGACGCCACCGTATTTGTGAACGGCGAAAAGGTGGGCTCGCATGCGGGTGGGTATGACGCTTTCGAATTCAATATCACCTCATTTTTGAAAAAAGGCGTCAATACGCTGATCGTTGCCGCGCATGACCCCAACGATGGTAAAACGCCCTCCGGCAAGAATGGTCCGCGGGGCGACTACACTTTTTCTTCAGGCATATGGCAGGCGGTGTGGATGGAGCCTGTCGGCGCTAATTATATAGAGTATATCCGATTGCTTCCCGATGTGGAAGGCCGGCGAGTGAAAGTGCTGGTCAACAGCAGCGCTCCTGGTAAGGTTGTTGCCGTAGCGCTCGCCGGGGAAAAGGTCGTCTCACAGGTCAGCGCCTCCGCAGGGGCATCGTTTTATCTGCCTGTTGAGAATCCTATCTTGTGGTCGCCGGACAGTCCTTTTCTGTATGATCTCAAGCTTACTCTTTACCATGCGGATGGAAGCGTCGCCGATGTAGTAAAGAGCTATTTTGGTATGAGGGATATCCGGCTTGGGAAATTAAATGGCGTGATACGCCCGCTGGTAAACGGGAAGTTTATCATGCAGCTGGGGCTGCTGGACCAGGGATACTGGCCGGACGGTGTATTGACGGCTCCTACGGATGAAGCGTTACGATCCGACATGGTATATGCGAAAAAGGCGGGATTCAATCTCATCCGGAAACATATGAAGACGGAGCCGAAGCGTTTTTATTATTGGGCCGATAAGCTGGGCTTGTTCATATGGCAGGATATGCCTGCTATCTGGTATCAGCATGAGGATACGGCCCGCAACCGGAGCGTCTATCGAAGAGAGCTGAGGGCTATTATCGACGATCATTACAATTCACCCTCGATCATAACCTGGGTTCCTTTTAACGAGAACTGGGGCGCGTTCGATGTCCGTGAGATCACCGATTGGGTGAAACAATATGATCCTTCGCGTCTGGTGAATGGGAATTCGGGGTTCAACAATAATCCGGATTATCAGAAACCTTATGGGGATCCGGGGAATGGGGATTATGTGGATACGCATATTTATGTGGGGCCGTATGGCGCTTCTGTGCCGGATGATCATCGCGCGGCGTCGCTGGGTGAGTTCGGTGGGGTGGGGTTGTTTACGCGGGGGCATATGTGGCCGATGGAGAACAATGCCTATGCGTATGAGGCGACGAGTGAGGGCCTTACGGATCGTTATGTGCTTCTGCTGCAGCAGGTGGAACAGCTGATGAAATATAGGGGGCTGAGTGTAGCGATATATACCCAGACTACGGATGTGGAGCATGAGGTCAATGGCCTATTGACCTATGACAGGGCTGTGGAGAAGATGCAGCTGGAGAGGATAAGGGATATCAATGAATGGGTGATAAAAGAAAGCTATGGCTTGCGGTAATGCAGGATCTGCACGCCGGAGGCCAGTGAGCGGCTATCAATGAATTGCAGCGGTTGTCGTTCCGATAAACCGTGTCCGGTAAACATGCGGTTATTGCCGCCGCCAGCGATCACCGATTGTACAGAAAAATAATATTCATCCACGAGACCCAATTTCGTCAGCTCGCCGACAAGCCCCGGGCTACCGATGGTGAGCAGGTTTTTATCACTGCCGGATTTTATTTTATCGATGCTGCCGGTATCTGCTATTTCAATGCGTGAATGTGACCAGGTCGTCTCTGTGAGGGTAGACGAGAACGCAATTTTATCGATGTCGTTTAGGGTCTGGGCCATCCGCCGTTGTGATGCGATGCTTTCGGGGTTGGCCAATATGGCCGGCCATATTTGCTGGAACAATTCAAAGCTGCCGCGGCCAAAGCCAACGGTATGCGAATTGGCGAGCAAGGTGTGTACAAATTCATGAAATTCGGCGTTGGCGTTGACGTACTGGCTGTCGAAATAGCCGTCCAGCGTGACGTTGATAAGTGAAATGAGCTTGCCCATTGGTGTTATTTTATAATATTAATATGTCTTTTGTTAGCTCTGGTTAAAAATAGTGGTGTGGTCCATTGAAAACTTTGAAAAAGTGGTCGGCGGTACACCAAATAATCGATGCGTGCTGGTATCGACGATTGCTTCCGGGTTCCTGACCCGCTCGGCGGTTTGTTCTTCCAGGGCATCGAGAAAGTAGTCCGGCAGACCGGCGGCAGACAATGCCGCTGCGCGTTCGTCCCAGGTGACAGGTACATAACGTATCGTTTTACCGGCTGTGCGGGACAGGATAGTGGCGATGTCATCCATGGATAAGGATTCCGGGCCGGTGATCCGTAAGGATCTATCCGTGTGCCCGCCTTCCATCAGGATGGCAGCAGCCACCCGGGCAACATCGCGCAGATCCACCGGCGACATACGGATCTGTTTCAATGGCAAACGCAGCTCACTGGTGCGGTGAATGGCCGGCGCCTCCCGCAGGTATACCTGCATAAACTGGCTTGGGCGGAGGTGCGTCCATTGCATGCCGGAACTTTCCAGATAATCTTCAATCTGCTCGTGCTCGCGGGTAAAGCGGAATCGCTGCGGATCATAGCCTTGTTGTGATTCTTCACCGGAAAATTTGATCACATGGTGTACGCCGGCCTCTTTACACGCATCGATAAAAGTGCATTGCGTCTCTACCATGCGGTGGTTTGCAGAGGAGATCAACATGACGCGATGCACGCCGTCCAGTGCTGCCTTCAGGGTGTCTTTTTCGAGCATATTGCCTGCCACCAATGCTACACCGGGTATGGCGCCAAGACTTTTTGCCTTTTCTGTATCCCGAACCAGGGCCCGGACTGGTTGTTGCTTTGCGGCCAGTGCCTGGACGATCAGTGTACCACTTTGCCCGGCGGCTCCTGTAACCAAAATATTTTTGTCTTTCATGGAGGCAAAATTAGCATGCAGCCGGCTTCCACATGGGGTGTACATTTAGCAATTTGAGGGGTTGTTTGTACAGATCCGGCTGCCTACCTTAGCTTATATGAAACAGGTAACCTTTTTGATCGCTGATGGCATATTAAAACCGAGTTGCCTTTTTAATGCCATCGAAGTATTCCAGAAAGCCAATGAGTTCCTGGAGCTTAATACCGGTAGGCCTTACTATGATATCCGGCTGGCTGGAACCAATTTAAGGCAACCGTTAGGGAACAGTTTATTCAGCCTGAAGGTGGAGTCGATAAAGACCGCCGACAAAGCCGACCTTATCATTCTGCCGAGTTTTGCTGAACAAGACGATTTTGCCATCCGGAAAAGCCGCAGGCTGCTGGACTGGGTTATCGATCAATATCATGCGGGCGCCGAGGTGGCCAGCCTTTGTACCGGCACGTTCCTGCTGGCTGCCACCGGGTTGCTGGAAGGGAAGCCCTGTGCGACGCACTGGAAAGCGGAGGCCTATTTTCGTCGGCTCTTTCCTGAATTAAAGCTGCACACGAACAGGATCGTAACCGACAACCAGGGTGTATATACCGCGGGGGGCGCCATCTCAAGCCTGAACCTGGT